>NZ_DBFOSR010000092.1:0-13506 GCF_048427265.1 Paraeggerthella sp. | reverse complement strand
ATCGAGGGGTTGAGCGCTGCGTTTCCTCACGGTGCGGTGACCAGCGTGGTGGGGCCGAACGGGTGCGGCAAGTCGACTATGGTGAAGCTGATGGACGGCATAGTGCGGCCGAGTGCGGGCGAGGTGCTGATCGACGGCGTTCCCACCTTGGGATGCAAGCCCAAAGAGCGGGCAAGGCGCGTTGCCGTGCTTGCTCAGGCCGGGCGTCCCCCGGCTATGACCGTGGAGCAGCTGGCGGCATGCGGACGCTATCCGTACCAGGCGCATCAAGGCAGGCTTTCGCGCGAGGATCGCGACCATGTTGAGCATGCGCTTGAACTTGCCGGGGTCGCGCGCTTTCGCCATCATGACCTGCGGCGCTTGTCCGGCGGAGAGCGTCAGCGCGCGTTCATCGCCATGACGTTGGCGCAGGATACCGACACCGTCGTGCTCGACGAGCCCACCACGTACCTGGACATTCGCGCATGCCATGAGCTCATGGAGTTGGTACGACGCTTGAATCGGGAGCAGGGAAAGACCGTGGTCATGGTCATCCATGATCTTGACCTTGCGTTGCGCTATTCCGATCGGCTGCTGGTCATGGAGCGCGGGCGCGCGACGGCGGCCGGCACGGTGGACGAGGTTCTGGAAACGGGGGCTATCGAGCATGCCTTCGGAGTGCGGATACGGGAGCATGTCTCGCCCGAAGGGAGCGCGTATTCGCTGTTCCCCGCGTGATGCGACGTTCGTGCAGTTCCGCTGTCGCGCTTCCCCCGCGTCGGCGACGTTCGTGCCGCCTGCTGCCGCGCTTTTCCGTACCGGAGCCTTTCGTGCCGCCCGCTGTCAAAACGGACGAGTTTTGCGGCGATTTTTCGCCCTGGCGGCATCGCTCTGCTTGATGCGTTTTTCATTGTACCAGGTCACAAGCTTGTCGCCTTGTATTATCCTTGCTTGAACATCAGCAAAACTCATCCGTTTTGACAGCGGAGTCGAATCTGCGGTCAGGCTCGGGGCTCAGGGGTGAGGGATGCGGGGCGCGGGGTAGTGGGCGGCGGGGTAGGTGCCGCGAGGTGGAAAGAAGTGCGAGCGGGTCGGTAAGCCGGGTTCTGTCGTTGGACGACCATTTATCTCGAACGCCTGTCGCCAGGCGCCTCAAGCACGCAACCCGAACGTACGACGGGCAGCCGTATCGCGTTCCTATTTGCGCTTGCTCCAGATGGGGTTTTCCAAGCCGCGCCGTTGCCGACGCGCTGGTGCGCTCTTACCGCACCGTTTCAGCTTTTCTCCCGTTGCCGCGCGCCGAAGCGCGTGTTCGCGGGGGAGTTTTCTTTTCTGTGGCACTGTCCGTCGGGTCGCCCCGCCCAGCCGTTAGCTGGCATCTTGCCCTGTGGAGCCCGGACTTTCCTCACATCCGAAGATGCGCGATCGTCTGGCCCGCTCGCGAATGGTATTCTAGCAAATCGAAAGCGGCGCGCTTGCGTGAAACTCGAAGCCCCTCGAAAAACCGATGTTTCAAGGCGATGAAGGCCGCATTGCGTCTCCTCGGTTGGGCGAGGGTTTTGCGAGCGAAGCCAAGGACTCGTTGTGGAGCTCTGCGTTTGCGCGCTATGCTATGCTGACAGGTCGAACGACAACGATGCGAAAAGGACGGACGATATGGCGGCTTGCGCTTTGGTGGGGGCGATCGATTTCAACGCAGATGATTTTCTCGCACGGCGCGAATCGGGCGAGATCGAGTATGTGATCGCCGTCGACGGAGGCTTCGCGCATCTAGAGGGCATCGGCGTGGCTCCCGATATGGCCGTGGGCGACTTCGATTCGCTTGGATACGTGCCGAAGTGCAAGCGCGTATCCCGTTATCCCGTGCAAAAGGATCAGAGCGACATGGAGCTGGCCATCGAGAAAGCCCTGGCATGGCGCTACGACGAGTTGCTGGTGTACGGCGGATTGGGCGGGCGGCTCGACCATACCGTTGCGAACCTGCAGTTGTTCGCGCGCTTCTCAGAGCAGGGCGCCTATATCACGGCCATAGCCGATTCGTACGCGGTGCGCCTGCTGACCGGTCCGGACGTGTTCGAGTTGCCGCTCCTTGAATTCGGGACGGTGTCGGTGTTCGCCGCCAATGATCGGGCTGAGGGCGTCATCGAGCGCGGCATGGCCTACTCCCTTGACGACGAGCCGCTTTCGAACCGCACGTCGCGCGGCCTTTCCAACGAGTTGACGGGCGAACCGGCAACTGTGGCCGTCGAATCGGGCACGCTGTACGTGTTCTACCCGCTATCGGAGGCTGTTCGCAACTAGCGCCGTTCGCGCGGGGCGTCGGAGTAGTTGTTCGGGCGTCCTTTTGAAAGCGGCATTGCTTCGTCGCTGTTGTTTTCGCGTGGAACGTTCTAGGGAAGACTTCCGATCGTTTCGAACGTGCGCTCCTCTTCTTCGCGCGTTATCTACAATGCTTGCGGACGTTTGTTCGATCCGCTTCTTTCGTTGTGCGGGAATGCGGTCGCAAAACGTGCGTCCCGCATGTAGCAAATCTCTTTCAAAAAGATGGTTGACGGCGACGTTGCGTCATGTCTTATGCTGCGCTTGCGGTCGATCGAGAATCGACTGAAGACGATGGCCCTTGTGCTTTAAGAAAGCGCAAGGCGAAAGACGAGAATCCGAGACAAGTTCAAACGAGGTTCGAAACGAACCGAAGAGTCGACGTGCGCGGCTTGGGCATTCGTGTGTCTTCATGTGCGAAAAGCAGGGCGGTTGTGCTGATCGCTGGGAAAGGAGACCAGTTATGAGGAGGTCGTATGGACAACTCAGTTGCGGTGTGTGCTCCGGAAAAGCCGCGTACGTGTACGCCGTATTATCCAGTGTTTCTTGACGTACGGGGACGTTTTACCGTTGTGGTAGGCGGTGGAAGTATCGCCGAGCGGAAAGTGGACGGGCTTTTGAAGGCGGGTGCACGCGTACGCGTTGTGTCTCCTGACGTTACGGCGGGCCTGGAAGTTCGGGTGAACGAGGGTTCGGTGACGCTTGAGCGACGTCTTTATGGCGAAGGTGATCTGAAAGGGGCGTTCCTCGTGTACGCCGCAACCGACGACGCGGCAATCAACGAAGCTGTTTATGCCGAAGCCGAGGCGCGCGGTGTTCTGGCCAACGTCGCGGACGATCCGCAGCACTGCAATTCTATCGTGCCGTCCGTTGCTCGACGCGGATCACTGCAGTTTGCCGTATCTACTGGCGGCGCTGCGCCGGTGCTGGCGAAGCGTTTGCGATGCGAGTTGGAAGAGCGTTATTCGGATGATTGGGCGGTATACACGGATTTACTGTCTGAAGTGCGAATGCTCGTTCGCGATCGTATCTCGGGGGGCGAAACCGAGCGCGCTGCCGTGCTCGAGGCGGCATGTGATCTGGGGTTGCTCGGTCGTCTTCGCGCCGGCGAGGTTCTTGATGCGGAATCGGTTTACATCGAAGCTCTCGATGCCGCCGACGAGTCGGGCTTTAAGGCTGGCGAATCGCGATGATGCTTTTGTCTGCCGGCGTGAGCCATGCAAGCGCTTCCGTAGAGCTGCGGGAAAAGCTGGTTGTACCTTCCGAAAAACTGAACGTTGCCCTTGAGTGCCTTGTTTCGAATGACGTGGTGTCGGAGGCGGTCGTTCTGTCCACGTGCAACCGCACCGAGGTGTATGCGACGGTTGTCACCGTGACTGATGGAATACGAGCTATCTTTGATTTCCTACAGGGTCTTCCTGGCATGAAAGACGCCGATGCGGAAGCGCTTGCCCAGGCTCTTGTCGTGAAGCAGGGTCCGGGAGCGGTGGAGCATTTGTTTCGAGTTGCTTCGTCGCTTGATTCAATCGTGCTTGGCGAAGCTCAGATCATCGGCCAGGTAAGGCGCGCGTTTGCGGCCGCCGAAAGCGCTGGTGCGGTGGGCGAGGTGACGCGCCGGCTGTTTCGCAGCGCTCTCGAAGTTGGAAAGCGCGTGCGGGATCAGACGGCTATCGGTTGTCGTTCGGTGTCGATTTCCACGGCTGCGGTTCAACTTGCCGAACGAGAGCTGGGGACGTTGGACGGACGAAGAGCGCTTGTGGTGGGCGCCGGCGAAATGGGAATGCTTGCTCTCGGGTACCTCAAAGAGCGTGGAGTGGAAAACATTACGGTGGTTAATCGCACGTTCAAGCGTGCGAGAGAAGCTGCAGCTCGTGTGGGTGGCAAATCGGTGAAAATCGACCAGTTGGAGAAGGAGCTTGCCCGAGCCGATCTGGTGGTTGCTTGCGCTGGCGGCGAAGAGTTGCTGGTGACTCGTGCCATGATGTCTCGTTCGTTGAAGAAGCGGATCGATGGATCGCACCGTCTTGTGACGGTGGATGTGGGGATGCCTCGAGCGGTCGACCCCGAATGTGCGCGCATGGAAGGGATCGTTTGCTTTGATCTTGATGATATTGGCGCAGAAGCAGCCGGCAACGCTCGTATTCGCGCAGCGGAATCGGTGCGAGCGGAAGCTCTTGTAGCTGAACAGGTTGACGACTTCCTTTCTTGGATGCAAGAGCAAGTGGTGACTCCTACGGTGAAGCAGATGCATGGCAAGGCTCGTGACGTGTGCGAGCTGGAAGTTGCTCGCGCCGCTAAAGCGCTTGCCGCGCTTCGGGAGGGCGCGTTGTCTGACGGCGAGCGCGCGGTGCTTGATTCGCTTGCGAACGCTGTGGCGAAAAAACTGCTTCATGGACCCACGGCCCGCTTGCGCAAGCAAGCAAGCGATCCTGACGCTTACCGTTATACCGAAGCCGCACGCTATCTGTTCGGTCTTGACGCGTACCCGCAGGGATTCTCATGCCGCAGCGACGATGGCCGCATGTGTCGACTGTCCTCCGGCTCTGCTTGCGCTCGTCGCGGTTGCGGTGCATGCCCTCATGACCGAAAGGATGCTCCATGCCTTGTTTGAAAATAGGCTCTCGTGGCAGCGAACTTGCTTTGTGGCAGGCTCATCACGTTGCCGACCGTTTGCGCCTTGTCCGTCCGGATATCCAGGTCGAGATCGAGGTCGTGAAGACCAAAGGAGATCGGGTTCTCGATGTGGCTTTGTCAAAAATAGGTGACAAAGGGCTGTTTACGAAAGAGCTCGAGCAAGCCTTGCTCGATGGTCGTGTAGACGTATGCGTTCACTCCATGAAAGACGTTCCCACGGTGCTGCCGGAAGGTCTTGTGCTTGCGGGGTGCTTGGAACGAGCGGATGCCCGCGATGCCCTCGTTGCCGTGCCGGGCGCGACGTTCGCTTCCTTGCCTTCCGGCGCGCGTGTGGGAACGGGTGCTCTTCGTCGTCTTGCTCAGCTGAGAGCGGTGCGCGACGATCTCGAGTACATGGAGGTTCGAGGGAACCTGGATACCCGGATAGCTAAAGTGCGCGATGGATCGCTTGACGCTATCGTTTTGGCCGCCGCTGGGATAAAGCGTATGGGTTGGGAGCGCGAAATCGTCGAAGCATTCCCTGTCGACGTTGTGGTTCCCGCCGTAGGGCAGGGGGCGATTGGGCTCGAGATACGCGCTGATGACGAAGCCGTAGCTCGCGTTTGCGCTCTTGTGTGCGATGCGGTCACCAACGTATGCGTGACGGCTGAACGCTGCGTCATGCGCGCTCTCGATGGAGGGTGCCAGGTACCCCTGGGAGCCTATGCCCGCTTCGAAGGCCCTGAACTGGTTCTCGACGCGTTTGCGGGGAGATTGGACGGCACTCTCGCATTGAGGAGTCGGCTGCGCACGAAGCTTTCGCAGCCTGGCTGCCTTGTCGAAACCGAGCAGGCTGTGCGTGAGGCTCGTGCGCTCGCCCTTGCAGCCGTGGAGGATCTTGAGTCTCTTGGAGCGCGCGCTGTTCTTGACGAGGCGCGTGTTGCAGGCGATGAAAGGCGGCTTGCATGACAACGCCAAAGCCGATCGGTCGCGTAGAGGTCTTTCTCGTGGGTGCAGGGCCGGGAGATCCTGGCTTAATGACGGTGGCGGGCGCCGCCGCGCTCAAACGCGCCGATGTCGTGGTGTACGACTATTTGGCAAATCCCCTGCTTCTGGCGCATGCGCCCGGCTCTTCCGAGTGCGTATACGTGGGGAAGAAGGGTTTTTCGAATCACGTAACCCAAAACGAGATCAACAGCTTGCTCGTTGACAAGGCTCGCCGGCTTGAAGCGCGCGGCGGCGGGGTGCTCGTCCGCCTCAAGGGCGGCGATCCGTTCGTGTTTGGTCGAGGCGGCGAAGAGGCCGCCGCGCTCCGCGATGCCGGCGTGGCTTGCTCGATCATTCCGGGCGTAACGAGCGGGATTGCTGCGCCGGCGTATGCAGGCGTGCCGGTTACGCATCGTGGCATGGCATCGTCGGTCGCGTTCATCGCGGGAAGCGAGGATCCGACAAAAGACGAGTCCTCCCTCGACTGGGAGGGCATCGCGCACGGCGCGGACACGTTGTGCTTTTACATGGGCGTCCGAAACTTGCCCCTCATCTCCCGCAAGCTCATGGAGGCTGGCCGGGATCCGGAAACGCCCGTTATGCTCGTACGTTGGGCGACGACGCCTGATCAAGAGGTGCTTTCGGGCACGTTGGCAACGATAGCCGAAAGCGCAGCTGCTGCCGGATTCAAGGCGCCCGCTATTATCGTGGTCGGGGCGGTGGTTGCCTTGCGTGAGCGCATCGCTTGGTACGAATCCGGGCCGTTGGCGGGCATGACCATTGCGGTCACGCGCGCACGTTCTCAGATAAGCGCGTTGGCGTTGCGGCTTCGCTCGCTTGGCGCCTGCGTCTTGGAGCTGCCCGCCATCGCCATAGCGCCGCTTCCCTCCTATGATGAGGTCGATGCGTGCATAGCAGACTTGAGGTCGTATCGTTTCGTGGTGTTCACGAGTGCGAATGGCGTGAAGGCGTTCTTCGAGCGGTTGTCGCATGCCGGTTTGGATTCTCGTGCGCTTGCGAGTGCGCGCGTTGCCGCTATCGGCCCGGCTACGGCTGAGGAATTGAAAGGATACGGCATTGCAGCCGACTTCGTGCCTTGTGAGTACCGAGCGGAAGCGGTTGCCGATCAGCTTATCGAAGCGGGTTTGGCCGATGGCGATCGAATACTTGTTGCTCGAGCGTTCGAAGCTCGGGAGATCCTGCCTAGCATGCTGCGTGCGCGCGGAGCTTCGGTCGACGTCGTTCCCGTGTATCGAACGGTGGCCCCATCGCGGGAATCAGTGGAGCCTTCGTTATCGCGCCTTCTTGCCGGAGATGTTGACGCCGTGACGTTCACTTCCTCGTCTACCGTGCGAAATTTTGCGAGCCTTGTGAACGACGTCTCTGCGGACTCCTCGTCGTTGCTCGAAGGATTGTCTTGCTACTCTATCGGGCCCATCACGTCGGCTGCCGCCTTCGATGAAGGCTTTTCTATCGCTGCCGAAGCCAAGGAGTATACGATCCCCGGCTTGGTGGAGGCTATTGTCGAGCATCGGGCTGCATGCTCCGAAGGAAAGTGAGGAAGCGTTTATGATTGGGATATCGAAATTGTATTGCGGGGCTGTGGAACCTGCTGACGTACTGCGTTACGGTCGTAATTCGCGCAGCCTGCCAAGCGAGCTTCTTCAGTTCTCGAGGGACAAGAAGCCCGTTGTCGTGTGGAACTGCACTCGAACGTGCAATCTTCGGTGCGTGCATTGCTATGCCGGATCCGAATGCAAGCTCTACGAAAACGAGATGGGTACAACCGAAGCTTTGCGCATGATCGACGATCTGGCTACGTTTGGCGCGCCGGTGCTTTTGTTCTCGGGGGGAGAGCCGTGCATGCGTCCCGATGTCGTGGAGTTGATGCAGTACGCGAAGAGTCGCGGTATGCGCGTGGTCCTGTCGACGAACGGCACCCTCATTACGCCTGACCTTGCGAAGCGTTTCGCCGAGGTCGGGCTGTCTTACGTTGGCGTATCCCTTGACGGTTCACGCGCGACGCATGATCGGTTCCGCGGTTTGCCCGGGAGTTTCGATCGGGCGATCGAGGGCATTCGAAACGCAAAGGCAGCCGGCATGAAGGTTGGCGTGCGGATGACGATCAGCAAGCGCAATTGGCGCGAGATAGGCGACGTGTTCGACATCATGGAAACCGAAGGCATCAATCGCGCTTGCTTCTACCATTTGGTGTACACGGGGCGCGGCAGCGCGCTCATGGACGAGGACCTCGATCATGGGGAGACTCGCGCGGCGGTGCGCTTCATCATGGATCGCACGCGGGCATGGTTCGATCGCGGGGGATCGCCCGAGATTTTGACCGTGGACAACCATGCCGACGGCCCCTTCGTGTACCTTGAACTGCTGCGGGAAGACCCCGCCCGCGCTGAAGAGGTGCTGCAACTGCTCCAATGGAATCGCGGCAATTCGACAGGAGCAGGCATTGGCTGCATAAGCTGGGACGGCGAGGTGTACGCTGATCAATTCTGGCGCCATTTCCCGTTGGGGAACGTGCGCGAACGTTTGTTTTCGGAGATATGGACCGATACGAGCCGTGCAACCGAGCAAAGCGAGCTCATGTTCCGGCTCAAGGATAAGCGCCCCTTCGTGGAGGGCCGGTGCAAACGCTGTCGCTGGCTTGCTATCTGCAATGGAAACTTTCGGGTGCGCAGCGAAGCGGCAACGGGCAACTTATGGGGCCCTGATCCGGCTTGCTACTTAACCGACGAGGAAATCGGCGTCGCGTAGGCGCGTCGGAGAGGAGGCTACCGTATGAGATTTCCCGATTACCGTCCGCGTCGCATGCGTGCAAATCCCACGGTGCGCGCATTCGTGCGCGAGACCGTTTTGGACCCGAGCGACTTCATCTATCCGCTGTTCGTCAGGTCGGGCGCAGGCGTGCGCAACGAAGTTGCATCCATGCCGGGGGTGTTCCAGCTTTCGGTTGATCAGCTTGCGTCCGAGGTGGACGAGTTGCGACGTTGCCACGTGGGATCGCTTATCCTGTTCGGGTTGCCCGCACGCAAGGATGCGCGGGGAAGCGAGGCGTACGACGATCATGGAATCGTGCAGGAAGCTGTTCGCGCGATAAAGCGCCATGCGCCCGATTTTCATGTGATTACGGATGTGTGCTTGTGCGAATACACCGATCATGGGCACTGCGGCGTACTCGATGAACGGGGCGACGTGAAAAACGACGACACGCTTGCGCTTCTTGCTGCAGAAGCCGTGAGCCACGCGCGTGCCGGCGCCGACATGGTAGCGCCTTCGGACATGATGGACGGGCGCGTGGCTGCTATTCGCCGCGCGCTTGACGAAGCGGGATTCTCGCAGGTGCCCATCATGGCGTACTCGGCGAAATACGCGTCAGGTTACTACGGGCCGTTTCGCGATGCTGCCGATTCTGCGCCGGCGTTCGGGGATCGCTCGACCTACCAGATGGATCCCGCGAACAGTGACGAGGCGCTGCGCGAGGTGCAACTCGATATCGAGGAGGGAGCCGACTTGGTCATCGTGAAGCCGGCGCTTTCCTATCTTGATGTGGTGCGGCGAGTGAAGGATTCCTTTGCGTTCCCTGTGGTAGCTTACAACGTGTCTGGAGAGTACGCTATGGTGAAAGCGGCTGCGGCGCAAGGATGGATCGACGAACGTCGCGTGGTTCTGGAGACGCTGTTGTCCATGAAGCGCGCCGGTGCTGACGTTCTTATCACGTATCATGCCAAAGACGCTGCTCGTTGGATCGTCGAGGATTGCCATGCATGACGATAGCAGTCTCTTTTCGGTCGAACGTACGACGTGCGACAGCTTGGGGGCGGCGGTTTCCCGTACGGTTCTCACGCAGGTGCAGCACGCGCTTCCCCTGTGCGAGCGGCCTTACGCCTCTCTTGGGGAGGCGTGCGGCCTATCGGAAGGCGAGGCGTACTGCGTCGTGGAGTCGCTTCGATCGGAAGGGATCGTTCGCCGTATCGGTGCGAGTTTCGAATCTTCTCGTCTCGGATACGCATCGACGCTTGTCGCATTGGCGGTTGCTTCCGATGAGATCGAGCGCGTTGCTGCTTTGGTGGGCGAATATGCGGGCGTCACGCACAGCTACGAACGCGATAACCGGTACAACCTGTGGTTCACGTTTATCGCGCGCGGCGTGTTGGAGCGCGATGCCGAACTTAAGCGTATCGTAGCTGCAACAGGGTGCGACGACTGCCTCGTGCTTCCTGCGCGCCGGCTGTTCAAGATAAACGTTGCGTTCGATGTGGCCGAGACGTCGGTCGGCGGCGATCTTGCGCGCGCCGCTGCGAAGCCTGCGTCGGCCTACGCGCCTCTCGAGCCGTCCGGCATCGTTGCCGAAGAGCTCGATGCCGCCGACCGTGCGCTGGTTCGCGCCCTGCAGGGAGACCTCGCTGGCACGTTGCGTCCCTTTGCTCGAGCCGCACAAGTCGCGTCGGAATACGCGAACCGGACGCTTGGAGAGACGTGGGCGATCGACCGCACGCGGTCGTTACTCGAGACCGGAGTTGCCCGTCGTTTCGGCGCCATGGTTCGCCATCGGCGCATGGGCTTCGCCGGCAACGCGATGGGCGTGTGGGACGTGCCCGACGACAAGGTTCTTTCCGCTGGCGCAGTGTTGGCAGCTCCGTTGCTCGTGAGCCATTGCTACGAACGCCCTCGTTGCGTCACGTGGCCGTACAACCTGTATACGATGATTCACGGATACGACCGCGCAAGCTGCCAGCGCATGGCAAGCGAACTGCATTTCAACCTTGGCCAGGAAGGCATCAGCGTGCGTCCGCCGCGCTTGCTGTATTCCACGCGCGAGTTCAAAAAGACGTCAATGCGATACTTCGAGGAGGATCAATGAAAGTCGCCGCTCTTTCGCGCAACCGTTCGGCTGCGCTGTTCTCTGAGGCATGCAGGTGCATACCGGGGGGCGTGAATTCGCCTGTTCGCGCATTTGCGAACGTCGAGGGCGCTCCGGTGTTTTACGAACGTGCTTTCGGAAGCCGCGTTGTCGACGTGGACGGCAACGAGTACGTTGACTTCATCGGTTCATGGGGTCCCATGATCCTGGGGCATCGCCCCTTGGAGGTCCTTGACGCCGTGCGCTCCCAGCTTGAGCGGGGCCTGTCGTTCGGCGCACCCTGCGAAGCGGAAGTGCTCCTAGCCGAAAAGGTATGCGCGTTGGTCCCGTGCGCCGAAAGGGCGCGCATGGTGTCTTCAGGAACCGAAGCCACCATGAGCGCGGTGCGCCTTGCGCGCGGGTTCACGGGCAGGCCCCTCGTGATCAAGTTCGACGGGTGCTACCATGGCCACTCCGATGCGCTGCTGGCAAGCGCGGGCAGCGGCGTTGCCACGCTTGGCATACCTGGGACGCCGGGCGTTACCAAAGGTGCTGCACGCGATACGCTTGTCGTTGCGTACAACGATCTCGACGCTGTCGAGCGTGTTATGCATGCTCATGAAGGAAAGGTCGCCTGCGTTATCGTAGAGCCTATTGCGGGAAACATGGGCGTCGTGCCCCCTGCGGCCGGTTTTCTGGAAGGATTGCGCCGCTTATGCGATCTTTCAGGTTCGCTTTTGATTTTCGATGAAGTGATCAGCGGGTTTCGCGCAGCGCTCGGCGGCGCTCAGGAACGTTTCGGGGTTCTGCCGGATCTCTGCACGTTGGGGAAGATCATCGGCGGCGGGTTTCCCGTTGGCTGTTTTGCAGGGCGAGCCGATGTGATGGAGGCTCTTGCTCCCTGCGGCCCGGTGTACCAAGCTGGGACTCTTTCGGGGAATCCTGTTGCCATGGAAGCAGGGCTCGCCACCCTTGCGGTTCTCGAACGTCCAGGGGTCTATGAAGAGCTTGAGATCAAAGGGCTTCGTCTGGAGACCGGCCTCAAGCAGGCCATTGCCGAAGCGGGTGCGCCTTGTACCGTGAATCGATCGGGCTCTCTTGCCACGCTGTTCTTCTCGCCCGAGGTCGTTCGCGATTACGAAGTCGCTCGTGCATGCGACATCGCTGCTTTTTCGCGTTATTTCTCGAGAATGCTCGATCGCGGATTCCTTGTTGCCCCGAGCCAGTTCGAAGGATTGTTTCTTTCTCTTGCTCACTCCAATGAGGACATCGACGGGTTCGTTCATGCGGCAGCTGAAGTGCTTGCCGAACTGTACGGGGAGAACCGGTCGTCTTCCTGATCGCATTCAAGAGGCTTTTTTGGAACTAGGGTCTCGATGCCTACAAGCCCCCATCGTCTAGCGGCCAAGGACGCCGGCCACTCAAGCCGGAAACGGAGATTCGAATCCTCCTGGGGGCACCACGCATTCTCCCGGCATGTCCGGGTGCATTCTTTCGTGCTGCCATGCGCGCATAGCGCCGCTTCCGTGAAAAACCCGTCGTTCGCATCCGGTCCACCTTGTTCTTTCGCGATGACGGCTATACTGATCGCGTACCTTTTCATACCGGGGAGCTTGCAGCCGCATCGCGGCCGGGCAGGCTGAGAGGAAGCGCCGACGCACGCTTCGACCCGAGGAACCTGACATGGGTAATGCCAACGAAGGGAGCTTCATGACGCAGATCGATGCGGCACGTGCCGGAACCGTCACGCGCGAAATGGCGATCGTCGCCGAAAAAGAGGGGCTCGACCCCGAATTCATCCGGGAGGGCGTGGCTGCAGGCCGCATAGCCATTCCCGCGAACATCCATCACGCAAGCCTCTCGCCTGAAGGCGTAGGCGGCGGGCTTCGCACCAAAGTCAACGTCAACCTGGGCATTTCGGGTGACCTTGCCGACGAAGCCGAAGAGTGGAAAAAGGTCGAAGTGGCGTTCGAGCTGGGTGCCGAGGCCATCATGGATCTGTCGAACAGCGGCAAGACGCAAGGGTTCCGCACGCGCCTCATCGAGAAGTCGTCGGCCATGATCGGCACCGTGCCCATGTACGACGCCATCGGCTATCTGGAGAAAGCGCTCGTAGACATCACGGTGGACGACTTCCTGCGCGTGGTTCGCGCGCATGCGGAAGACGGCGTGGACTTCGTCACCATCCACGCCGGCATGAACCGACGCACCATCGAGTCGTTTCGCGAAACGGGGCGTCTTACCAACATCGTGAGCCGCGGCGGGTCGCTCATTTTCGCCTGGATGGAAGCTACGGGCAACGAGAACCCCTTCTACGAGTTCTACGACGACGTGCTGGCCATTTTGCATGAGCACGACGTAACCATCAGCATCGGCGACGCCATGCGTCCCGGCTCGACGTTCGATGCGACCGATGCGGGTCAGATCGCCGAGCTTATCGAGATCGGCAAGCTTACGAAGCGCGCGTGGGACGCCGGCGTGCAGGTGATGGTGGAGGGCCCCGGGCATATGGCGCTCGACGAGATAGCCGCGAACATGAAGCTGGAGAAGCGCCTGTGCCATAACGCGCCCTTTTACGTGCTGGGGCCCCTTGTTACGGATATCGCCCCAGGATACGACCATATCACGGCAGCGATCGGCGGCGCGGTCGCTGCCAGCTCGGGAGCCGATTTCCTCTGCTACGTGACACCCGCCGAGCATCTGCGCCTGCCCGACGTGAACGACGTGCGCGAAGGGCTGGTTGCCACGAAGAT
>NZ_DBFOSR010000091.1:0-5323 GCF_048427265.1 Paraeggerthella sp. | reverse complement strand
CGCCCGTCCATCGGAGACTCGTTGTTCGCGAAGCACTCGCCCATGCCGTCGTAGGCGTCGACAGCGACGATGGAGCCGATGCGCGGACGGGCATGCGGAACCGGTACGCCGCATGCCCGCAGCATGGCGCGGCTGATGGCGGTGTCGTATTGCAACGCGATTGCGATTACCTCTTCGACGGATACCATTGCTGCCTCCCTGTCTCGGCGATAAAAAAGCCGCCCCTAATGGACGGCTGTTCGGTTGCGTCTCGCTTATATCAGACTATCAGGATCAGACGGCAATGGGCGGCAGCGTTTCTATCGGCGCGGCGTTGGGGAACTCGTCGCGCCGGAACGTCTCCGGGATCAAGCGGTACAGGTCGCGCGCCCCGGCGTCGCCGATGGTGCGAGCCTGGCGCTCGCTGTATCCGATCACGCGCCCGACGTAGGCCCACGTCCGCCCCTCGACCACGTGCATCCACATGGCCCACCTGCCCACGTGGTGCGGATCGCACATGTCCTGGGCGGCGGCTATCTCCGCATAGCATGCCGACACGCGGTCCGACCACTCCGCCTCCAGCTCCATGATGCGCGCGACGCCCTCGCCCAGCCTGTCCCCGCATCCGCCGGATCGGGAGCCTTCGAACGACGCCCCCATGGACACGAGCCGCGACCGCACGTCCCTTATCCTCGACTCGATCTCGCGTATCTCGTCGTCCATCGTCTTTATATGCCGCAAGTAAGACGCGACGCATGCCCGCATGACGAATATGTCGTGGTCCAAATCTGCCTCCGGAATCCGATCGAACAAGTGTGCTTGATATTTTATCGCATAAATTATCACTGTCGACGAACATGCGAAAAACGTCGCCTCCCCTTGACGAAATTCGATAGGCGGGTATCATCATCCCCCTCTCCCGGAAAACGGACGAGCTCATCGATGCAAAGCAGTCAGAAGGAGGCGGCCTTGACGCTCATTCGCAAAACGAAAAAGGAGAAAGTTCGCTATCTCGAGTGGTTCGATATCCTCTCGCTCACCGTTATCCTATTCGGCTGGGCGATCCTCTCGTCCACTATGTCGCTCTTGGGCCTTTCGCAAGGGACGGCGACGGTCGAAGGCAACATCTCGTTCTCCGTCGCGGACAACTACAACGCCATCGCCGTCCAATCGGGGTTGCTGGCGATCGCCCTGCTGTACCTGCGAGCCAGGAACTTCGATTTCAAGGCATGGCGCATCAAGCTCGATCTCAGAGCGGTCCTCTGCGCTGCGTTCGTGTTTCTAATCGGCTCGCTCGCCTTCGATGCCTACATGGTCGTTGCGGGGTCGATCCGCGAGGCGATCCAGTTCCCGAACCCGATCGGATCTTTTTTCTGGAGCGAACCCGTTTCCAGGGTCTTGCACGCCGCGCTCAACGGAGCGTACGAAGAGCTGTACTTCCTAGGCATCTGCCTCGCGGTGAGGCCCAGGCACCTGAAGTGGGCCGTGCCGTTCTCGTTGCTCGTGCGCGCAAGCTTCCATACCTACCAAGGGTTAATGCCTGCATTGGGAATCGGCCTCGTGTTCGGAGGAGCCGTCTACCTGATCTACAGGCGGTCGAAAGACAAGAACCTAGCGCCGTTTTTCATCGCGCATTCGGCGGCAGACGTGTTCGGACTGGGAATCCTGTCGCATTTCATCGGGTAGAGCGCCGCCTCCCTTGACGTGCTCCACGCGCCACCTCGGCGAGCGCCGGGGATCGGCCGCGTACGCCTGGACCGTGCGCGGCTTGAGGCCCGCGGCCGCCGCGCACTCGCTCGCGGTCCCCTCCGCTATCAAGGCCCCGCGGTCGAACACCCTGTAACGCTGCCTCTCGCGAACCATGGCGCGGCTCCTCCCCTGCGTCGGTCGTTTTGCAGATGATACGGCACGGACGTCGGCGAGTCCAGCGCGCCCGCGCGAAGCAAGCTCGTGCCAGTTGCATTAAAGAATCAGATCCGCAACGGTTTCCCGCCCGTCTCGCTCCGCCCATCGCCCCTGCCGTTACAATGCCGGACAAGGCAGATCGACTCGAGAGGAGAGCCAATGGAAGACGTCAAGGAAAAGCTGGGAGAAGCGGCCGACAAGGCGAAGGAAGCCGTGAGCGAGGCGGCCCACGACGCGAAGAACGCCGTGAAGGACGCCGCCCACGACGTGAAGAACGCCGCCAAGGACGTCGCCGCCGACGCGAAGAACGCCGTGAAGGACATCGAGGCGGAGGCGAAGCGCAAGTAGCCGACCGCGCTCTCGCTTAAAGGAAGAAGGGCCCGCAGCCTTGGATCGGCTGCGGGCCCTCTTCCTTCGTCAGCTGTACTGCCTTGTAACCCTCATCTTCACGTCTTCGACGGGAACTTTGCTCTCCCTTAGCAGGATGCGCAGGTCGTCCAGGTCGGGCAACGTCCCCTCGCCGGCGATCTCGACGACCACCGCGCCGCCCGACGCGTCGACGGAGACCGGCTCGTAGGACGATTCCCGCAGCCACTCCCTCACGGACTGCGCGGCGCCGCGCTCGAAGGAGTACTGCTCGATGACCTCGTTGCTCGCAGCGGCGAGGGGCACGGCGAGCAGGACGGTCCCGACGACCGCGGTGGCGTACCACAAAAGCCTCGCCTTCGCGCTGCTTCCGTCCTGCGCGCGCCCGGCAAATCCCATCAGGAAGAACACGGCATTGCACGAAAGCTGGATGGCGAAGAAGTTCACGGTGAATAGGAGCAGGGCCCCTGACGCGACCGCTTGGGCCCCCTGGGCGAGAGCCGCGCCCGCCACGCAGAGGGGAGGCACGATCGACACCGAGATGGCGACGCCCGGGATGGCGTCGAACACGTCGTCGCGGCCGACGGCCAAGGCTCCGACGGCCCCGGACGCGACGGCCACGACGAGGTCGACGAGGCGCGGGGAGACCCGCGACGACACTTCGCCGTTGCCGACCAGCGGGACGCCGGCCGGTATGGCGAGCGACGCAACACCGGCGACGGCGACGACCGCAGCCGCTCCCGAGAGGGCGACCAGAAGGCCCCTCGCCGCCTGGCGCCGCTTGCCCGTCGCGATGGCGAACGACGTGCCGATCATGGGCGACATGAGCGGGGCTATGAGCATCGCCCCTATCACTATGGCAGACGACTCGGCGGCGATCCCGCAGGTGGCGATCACTGCCGACAGCACGAGGCAGAGAAGGAACGCGGAGTACTGCTTGACGGGATTATCGACGCGCACCAACGTGATGCGCTCGATCTCGGGGATCCTCTCGGCGTTGGTTTTCCCTCCCGCGAATATCCTGGACACGACGCTCATCGAATGGCCTTTCGCTCGGCGGTGGATTCCTGCAAGAGAATGCTACCACACCGGCCACGGCGGCAGGCTCTCTGCGCTCATTCCGCGCCTCCGATCGGATGGCTGCAAAACGTCCTGCTGGTTGAGTGCGCCGCGTTCTTTAGAGAAGGGCGACGGGCAGCCGGGGCATACGCTCCTATATCATCGGCGATCCTCCTTCCTCCTCATTAACTCGACGGCGAGCATCCTCGCGATCCCTGCCAGCACCCACGCGCAGAACGCCGCCATGAGCGCGATGGACGCGACGAACAGCCACGCCGCCATCACATGCCCCATTCGTCCAGCTGCTCGTCGGAAGGATCCCAGTTGCTCTCGTTGGTACGCCGCTCTTCCAGGCCGCAGTACGGGCAAGCGAATGATGGCTTTCGCATGCGAGCATGGAGGCGCATATTCTTCGTTAACAGGAACTCGTGTCCGCATTGGGTGCTTACGGCAAACTTACCTTTCGCTAGCCAGCACATCCGCCATAAGCACGTCTCGCGTCCGCTCATTCGTCCACCACCTTCGCGCCGCATCCGCCGCAGAACCTATACGGATCGTGCAGCTCGCTCCCGCATACGTCGCACGATACGCTCGTGCCTTTGCGGATGGGCTTGCACGTGCGCCCCCAGCGGGTGTTCCAGGTTTCGGCTGCGTCTGCGAACGCTCGCAGCTTCTCGATCCCGCTCGTTTCATCGGCCATCATCGGCCTCCTTTCGTCTTGATGTAGTGCAGATGCCCTGCGCGTCGGCAGCTTTTGCACCGGCACCCGTAGCGGTTGTAGCCGGCGTACGTGCCATGCGACGGATGGCCGGGATCGGCGGACATCTCGGCGAGCACTTCTGCTCGGCGCTCGCGCTCCCTCTCGGCTCCCTTCTTGCGGGCTTCGCGAGAAGCGGCGCGGCATCTCTCGCATCGGCATCCGTACTTGTAGCCTGTAGCCGTCCCGTGCCTTCGGTCGCTCGGATCGGCAACCATGTCCTCCAGGTGCTTCTCGGTGCCGCGCCGCTTCGGGAGCGGCACGGCGGGCTGCTCGACCGCCTTCTGATCGCTTCGATGCCGAAACCCCCGCACCTGCCCGTAGTGCTCCGCCATCAGGCCCCCTCGCGGCAGAATCCCGTCACCGGACCGTAGAGCGTTTTCATGCATCCCTTTTTCCCGAACTCGTCGTGCTCGGAATCATCGGCATCGTGATCTTCACCTGCGCCGATGCCGTAGCCGATGCGGGCTGGGCGGGCGGCTTCGCTGCACGTCCGTTCCACCATGGCCCGCTCGGCCTCGCTCGCCGCACGCACGGCGTCCGACGAGGCCGCATCGCTCATCCCGGCGAGGGCCGCGCGCCCCTCCTCGGCTCGCGCCTCGTCGATCAGCTCGTCCAGGTACCGTCGGGCTTTGAGGAGATCATCCAGGCCGTCCTTGAGGTCGTAGCTCCACAGGCACTCGAGCACCGTGCAGCGCAGGTGAGCGGCGAAGCCCTCGCCGGCCATCGAGCGCATGGCGTCGATGCACTCGATCCCTCCCTGCGTGTAGTGGTCTGGATGGTTCACGTTATCGGCCATTTCGCAGCCTCCTGTCCGGGCCGTCGAACGCGACGACCGCGTTTCTCCTGTCGCCGAGGCGGCTCACTATCGCCTTGGCTGTCTCTACGTTGCCGTCGGACGCCATCCGCGACGTCAGATCGATCGAGTTGTACTGCGTCGTGACGATAGTCGGCTTGCCGGTCCTGATGCGGGCGTCCAGCACGTCGAACAGCTTCGACAGCGCCCAGTCGGTCGGCCGCTCCTTTCCCAGGTCGTCGACGGCGAGCAGAAAGCGGTCGAGCAGCCCGCCGCGCCGCTCCCGAAGCGGCGCGGCACCGAGAAGCACCTGGAGGACATGATCGCCGACCCTAACGACCGAAGACACGGGACGGCTACAGGCTACAAGTACGGATGCCGATGCGAGAGATGCCGCGCCGCTTCTCGCGAAGCCCGCAATAAGGGAGCCGCGAGGGAGCGCGAGCGCCGAGCAGAAGTGC
>NZ_DBFOSR010000090.1:0-9090 GCF_048427265.1 Paraeggerthella sp. | reverse complement strand
AGGCAGCCATTATGTGGCTTCGCATACGGCGCAAATTGCCATAGGCACCGATTCGCGCCCAAAGCATTGGAACCGCGACCCTCGTGCATGGATGTTCGCACACGATAAGCTACTTGCAATATTCTTTTGTTAGCCTAGTATAACTTACAAAAGACGCACCCGCCCGTCCCTAAAATTATTCCCTAGGCAAAGCAACCCGCAACACTGCAACACCCCCCCCCAAGAATCAAAAAGCGCCCTGGAGAAAGAAAGCCGCCTATGAAACTAAGTCACCTCATACTGAAAGTCGAGCAGCTGGATCAAGCTGTTCGAGAATACCGAAAAGAAGGGTTCGCGGTCGAGTACGGAAGAACGAAAAGCCCGATCAATGCCCTCATCTACTTTTCCACAGGACCTTATATCGAGCTGCTGGATGGCTCAAGGATGCCCGACGCCGCAAAAGTCCTCATGCGGCTTCTGGGCAAAGGCGCCCTTGTCGATCGGTTCGAACGCCTTGACTCTTGCGCCCCGGGGTATCGCGAACTCGCCTTGGAAAGCTACGGGAGCAACCTTGCCGAAGAAAGGGCGGTTCTGCGGAAACACGGAATCAGAAGCTGCGAAGCTCCCGCCCATCGAGTGAACGCACATGGCAGAGACCTGCGATTCCGAATCGCATCTCCAACAGCCCTCGACGTCCCTTTCCTCATGACTTACTTCTCTACCGATCCAAAGCCCAAGAACTTCGTCCACCCAAACGGTATCGAGCAAATCAACCGGGTCGTCTACGGCACAAACCCCGTTCGATTCCCGTTGATACGGGAATTGTGCGACGACGAGCGCCTTGAGCTTGCATCAGGCGGCAACATCGAGGTCAGCTTCAAGAAACGCGCCTGAACCAGCAAGCAGGAGTCGGTCCCACAGCTATTCGGCACGCGACGCCCCGCCCCTCCGACGGTCGGCGGCGCAATGCCCGCCCTTCCGCGCGGATCGTCGCGCCATCCTGTCAAAACGAACGAGTTTTGCGGCGATTTCCCGTCTTTGGGAGAACCATTCCTCGAACGCGTTTTACATCGCCCCAGGTCACGCAGCCGCCAGTAGCTTTTATCCTGGTTCGAGGACCAGCAAAACTCGTTCGTTTTGACAGGATCGTCTCATCCTTGCCATGCGCCTCAACCCGAAAGCCAAGCGCACGCGCCATCACGAAACTTCTTCGCCATCCGCTTGGCCGAGCACCGCGTCAAGCAACTCGAAAAACCGATGAGCTTCGTCGGCGGTATCAAAACGCAGCGCTTCGGCGTACAGAACGTGCGCAACCGCCGTCAACGCCGCCGGAGTGTACTCCTCATGGGCAACCGACCCCATAAGCACGCGCGCCCGGCCCCTCCACGGCTCCACCCCTAAACTTCCAATGGAAGGGCATTCCCTCTTCTGGGCCAAAAGCGTCAGCAGATCCTGAGCAGATCCAACCGCCCGAGAGCGCGCATGCAACTCCGCGCCAGCCGCATGCGAAAGCTCTTCCAAATCGCAAACGACACCCTTCTCCACCTGCTCATCGCACGGCAAAGCCTTCGGCTTGCTCGCACTGCACGACCTTCGTCTAAAGATATCGAACATGCGCATCGAAGCTCCTTTGCCGCCCCTTCGCAACCTTCACCCGTCGGAGGAAGGCTCGTGCGCCGCGAAATCCAAGTTCCAGCGCGTGTGAAATGATACCGCCCGAAACGCCCAGCTGAACCATGCATGGACAAACGATCAATATGCCCAACCATGTGCCCATCAAGGCTTCAGGGCGCGCGGTGAACGAGGCGTGCGAACGGGTGCTTCGCACGAACTCGCGCAATTCGAAACGCGGCGCATAATCGAGCGGAATACCCAGCTTGAGGCACGTCAAAAGTCAAGCAACTAGTTTGCATACTAATTTATCAGTTCAATTAATGATTCGATTCGGTATGTAAACCTTTGGAGCCCTGCGAAACGGTTTCGATAGAAAAATAGTAACATTTTTATCATATCCGTTACGACGCCTTGGAGAGGGTGTATCGATCCATGACGCTGTGCCTACGACTGAACAACTGGGTCATTGCCACTACCGCCGCGCACAAAGCGCTCGCCAAGACCATTGGACTTGCAGGCGGCATATCAGTAAACCAGTACCGAATCCTTGCGCGGCTGCAGGCATTCGAGCGATTCGACCAAATGCGAAGCCTTGCCAAAACGCTCAGCCTGCATCCATCGACCGTTACCATGACCATCAAAGAGCTTGAAGCGATGAACCTGGTCAAAACCCAGTGGGACAAAGACGACCGACGCAACACCGTTGTCCTGTGCACCGAACGCTCCGTCCAGCTCATCAAAGACATCGACCGAGAAATTGTGGACCAGGTCAGACAGATTTGGGAGCTTTACACCACCGACGAACTTCTGCTGACATACTACGATTCCTTGAAAACAGCCGCGAACAACCGCGTGATCAGCAAATACGGGCTAACCCTTGACAACGTGGAACGCTCGTACGCCGAATGCGTGTTCGTCAATCACGCAACAGAATGCCGCGCCCTGAAAAAGAACGGGGTGTCCCTGAACAGCTTCAAGATCCTCGCCTGCCTTACCGACGCGCCCATCGGGCTGTCCCCTATCGTGATTGCAGGCAAGGTGTTCCTACGACCGCCCGAGGTTTCGGAAGCGTTGAAGAAACTCGAGAAGCAGGGATACGTTGAGCGGCAGCGGTCAGCCTCGGACCAGCGCTACACGTACGCGCGCATCACCGAGCAGGCGCTTTACGACCTTGACACCTTCATCGTCCCCGATTTGCTTGGAGCCCTCATTGCCATCATTCCCGAAGAGAGTCGAAGCAAGGCCCACCAATACTTCGACATAGCCGAAAAGATCGTCGCAGCCATGCACAAAACGAAGGAGCCGCCGTTCTAGACCTGCGGCTCCCGTAGCACGTCAATAAGAAGGCGCGATGCGACGGCCGGCAACCGTCGCATCGCGCCGCAAAAGCCCTACGCTGCGCTTTTGCGCACCTTCAGCAAGATTGCAACAATGCCAACAGCAAGCAGGATATGGCCGATGCCGGCGATTCCCGCCAACGCCGCATCGGGCGCGCTTGCCAGCGTTACGCCAAGCACCTGCGTGATCCCCCGAATCAAAAAGCCCAAGCACGCAATGTTCAGGCCAATGTTGTACACAACAACAAAGGGCATGGTTTTGCCCTGGGCCGAAAACGAGAACGACTTCTCAAGCAGCGCGAGCAGCAGGAAGAAGACCATGCCCAGCACGAAATAGTGGGTATGGATAAACGAAAGGCTCGTAAACCCGTCAAATCCCAAAATCTTGGTGAATTCCCGATAGAACACGCCCATCGCCAACGCGATCACCGCATAAACCAACGCAAAAGTAGTGTATTTCTTGACCATGCTCGCCTCTTTCCGATTCCAACAAAGCGTTGCGTCGCTCGTCTTTCGACTGCGATCTTCCCAAAGCCCCGACGAAGCCGTTTGCAGCCTCGCGCAGAGCCCCCTCTTACATGAACATCGTTCATATTAAATGATATTATAGAGGTAGCACAAGCGCAAGAAAAGAACCGTAACGCTCACATATCAAGCAAATACACTGGTCAAACGCATCTTGCACAAGAACGCCTACTGATACTCGCGACGAGCTCCGCCTTTGAGCACCAGCTTCACACACGTCCCCGCCCCCAACTCGCTTTCCACGTCCATGTGCGTGCCGGGGCCAAAGTAGCCGCAAATGCGATCGTGCACGTTCTTCACGGCAATCCCCAGGCCCGTCGACGATTCAGGATGCAGAATGTTTTGGCGAGACTCCTCCGTCATGCCAACGCCGTCGTCCATCACGCGCACAATCACGTCCTGGCCTATCACCTCGCCCGTAATGGTTATCGTCAGCTTGCCCTCCGACGGCATGGCGTGGCGAACCGCGTTTTCCACCAGCGGCTGCATCAAAAACGGGGGGACCATCATGTCGTCGATGCGCGAGTCGATCTCCTCCACCATGGCAACGCGATCGGCCCCGAAGCGCGCCACCTCGAACGTGAAGTACCGCCGCGTCTGCTCCATTTCGCGACCGAACATGATCAGGTCGGCAGAATCCTCCAGCGTGCGCCGGTAGAACACGGCGAACTCGCGCAGCAGCTTGCGCGCGGTTTCCGGATCCGTACGGATCAGCGAAGCAATGGTATTGATGGTGTTGAACAAAAAGTGGGGATTGATCTGGCTTTGCAGCATTTTTAACTCCATGCTGGTAGCCAGGTTCGTCTGCTCTTCAAGCGCAGCGGCGGCCATCTGCGTAGACAAAAGCTGCCCGAAACCCTCCGCGATAGACTTCTGCGTTTCGCTGATATGGCTGGCCCGACGATAGTAGAACTTGAGCGTGCCCTCCACGTTGCGGCCCACCGTGAGCGGCACGATGATGGCAGCCTTGATGGTTGAGCTGTCGTGCGGAAAACCGATGTCCTCGGGCGTGAACAAAACGCGCATTTCGCCGTCGGCGATCGTGGCATGCGTGGCGTGCGTGCGGATGATGCTGCCCGACGGATTCTCGGACTCTTCGTACCCCGAATACGCCAAAATCCTGTCTTTGTCGGTAATGGCCACGGCAATAGCGGCCGTCGAAGGAAGAAGCAGTCCGCATATTTTTTCTGCCGCCGTGCGGTCAAGGCCCTCGTTCATGCAGGCCAGCGTACGGCTTGCCAGCTTGAGCATGGCGTCAGATTGCCGGGCGCGCACCGAATCAGGGTCCATGAGCAGCCTGATGACCACCACGATGGACAGCGTAAATACGATGCCCGCGCAAAAGAGCGCGATGATGTTGTTGTTCGGCGCGATCAGGTTCCAAATAAGCACCAGGCCCGAAAGGACCGTGATCGTGAACATGAACATCTCAAGGGTGAAGAAACGGGGCAACGACGCCCGCTCTTGCGATTCTTTCCTCATGGTGCCTCCCGCACAACGCGACATCTGCACACCGCGCTCGAAATTGCTTTTACAGACCGCGCGCGAGTGTCGTCACCGGGCGCGTCAGCTCAGTATACCGAATTCGTTCAGCACCAACAGGGCAGCCGCCAGCAGAAGGAAGCATCCGAAGATGAAGCGGAGCATGCGTTCGGGCACCACGCGAACAAGACGAGCGCCTACAACAGCACCGGGAATGGACCCGATGGCTATGGCGATTCCCGCCGCATAGTTGATGTTTCCCAGCAACGCCTGCTCGATAACGCCCGGAACGGCCAGGATCATGACCGCGATGAGCGAAGTGCCGGAAGCCTGGCGCATCGAAATGCCCACCAACGACAACATCATGGGCACCATGATGAAGCCGCCTCCTACGCCCACGTATCCCGATGCCACGCCCGCGACCAGGCCGATTGCCGCTCCCACTAGCAGCTGCTTGCGCGTCAGCTTGCTCGACGGCGAAGGACCGGCAGGGCCGCCGGACGCGGTCGTGGTCGTGGTCGTGGTCGCGGACGCGGTCGCAGAATCGACGGATTTATCAGGCGCCGTTTCGACCTGGATGGCAGCCGCCTGCAACGATTCCGCAGCAACGGGCGACGCATTCTTCATCTTGAACGCTTTGGACAGCATCTTGAACGCAGACCACCCGATGATGAGCGCGGCAGCCAACATGATCATCCAAGCGGGAGATATCTGGGCAAGCCACACGCCCAACGGCGACGTGATCGCGCCGCCAAGGCCCGCGGCAATGCCCAGCGACGGGATGCAGGTTTTATGCCGAATATGGGAGACCGCGCCCGAAACGGATGTGGGAATGATGGTGAACAGGGACGTAGCCGTAGACATGACGGGGCTCATATCGAACGCCAACCGAAAAATGGGAACCATGACCGTGCCGCCGCCGATGCCGAGCAGCCCTGACAAAATGCCGATTCCCACGCCGACGAGCGCCGGCAGAACATAGAGCATGAAGATATCCATGAACGCTGAGCTTTCCTTTCGCTTGGCGCCCAAGCACGCGCAGCGTCAAGTGTAGCCGAAGTGCAGATGCCTTTCGCCAAATACGGTACTGCTTTTTACAAAGGTAAGCGTTTGGTTTCCGTTTCCGGCCCCGAACGCAAGGCGGCCGGCGTTTCGCCGGCCAACCAGGTGATGCTCATCAAGCGCGTTATTCCGCGATGTTCAGGCGAATCTCGCTGGTCACGCCCGGGTCGATAGCCTGTGCGGGAGCGGGTACGGGACGCATGGGCGAAGACCCGGCAGCGCTGGCGTTCAGCTGGCGCTGCGCAGACGATTGCAGCAGCGCGGTGCGCAGGATCTGGTCGTTTTCCATGCGCGCCATAAGCTCCGGCCACACGAACTGGAACTCGAAGTACTTCGCGCAATTGCGCTGAGCGTACGTGGTGGCTTCGCCGGTCGCGGCACGGGCGGCCTTGCGATACGCGCGCTTGTCGGGCCGAGCAAGGCTGCGCAGAAACGCCGTCAGGCGAATGCGATTCGTGATGCCCGGCTCCAGGAAGGGACCCGGATACGGCTCAAGCGACGAAGGCTTCACCTGCAGCAGGTCGATCTGCGTGCGGCTGTACTCCATCTTGCGATACTCGTAAAGCCAACGGAAGATGTCCTGACGAAAACGCGTGCCCTCGCTTTCGGTCTCAGGGGGAAGGTGACGCAAACTCCACTGGTTGTCGAACCAGATGTCCGACCCGTACATGCGCAGGTTCAGCATGTAATCCAGGTCTTCGCCGCGCGCGATCCACGGATCGAACGACAAGCGGCGAAACGCCTCTTTATGCAGCGCCAGGCACCCGCCGCACACATGGTTCGAGCGCGACAAGCGAGGACCGCGCATGGCTTTGGTAATCCACTTGTTGAACGCCTTGCCCTGCTGCCAGAAATGGTTGTACCACTTGTCCTGGCTCTTGGACAGGTACGACCCTTCGGAATTGAAGTAGAAACCGGTTTTGGCCAAAATGGGAATGCCCTTTTTCGTAAGCTTGCCCAGGCCGTACATGGCTTTTTGGAGGAAGTCGGCGTCGTCGACCACTTCGTCATCGTCTAGGAACACAACCGAATCGTAGCCGAGCACGTTGGCCATCACCAAGCCGAGGTTGCGCATAGCACCGTAACCCGCAAGCCCAATTTCCTTTTGCAGCTTGCCCAAGCCCAACTGCTCCATGCGCTGCTGGATAAGCGCCAGCTCAGGCGCGCCGATGACCACGATGTTAAGGGACGAGAAGCGCGAAGCCGTGGCCTGCACTTTTTCGGCAGCTTGGTTTTCGATGGACGGCTCGCTAACAACCAGCAAGACGATCTGCCCAAGACCGCGCACCTTTTGAAGCGAAGCAAGCAGGCGAGGCAGCTCGCCAGGCGCCGAAACCGGCGTCGCGTGATCGTACGTGGTAAGCACGCTGCCGCCGTCTTTTCGGCGGCGGGCTGATATGAAAACTGGAACGACGATAACGGGATTCATGCACGTCCTTCATTCGACCGACACTTTGCAGATTCGCACGCGCACCTCCAAAAGCGTCCGAGGGCACGTTCGTTGCGAGTCTAACCTCCCTATTGTAGCTATTTTCAACCAACCCGCTGTCCAATTCATCGAAACAGTGAAGCGCCTGGTGAGCACCTATAGAACATACAGAAAGGGCGCCGATAGTCCGACGCCCCCGTGAACTGAAACAGAGTATGCGATGCGAAGATCCGCGCCCGGTACGCCGCAAGCTCGCCGGAGTGCGAACTCGCCAGATGCGCTTACGCGTCGGGCTGCTTCACCACGCCAAAGCGCCTGAGCGCCGTCAACAGAGGAAGACCCAGCACATACATGACCAGCGCCTCGCCCAAACCGGTCGCCACCACGCCGAACAGGTACATGGGAAGATACATGCCATCAAGCGCAATGCTAGTGAACGGAATGGTGTAGTAACCCAAACCCTGCAGGATCAAGGGCAGGTACGCCGGCACGATGAGCGCGTTCGCTATCACCGGGCCAAGCAGCGCCAGCTTCGGCTTTTCGCGCATCTTCCAACACCAGAGCGCCCCTACAAACGTGGCCAAACTGCCGAACACCACGTCAAGCATGCCAAGCGCGCCCGTACCGTTGACGGCCAGCGCAATCAGGTTCGCAATGATGCAGCCGACGGTCAAACCGGGAACGGCCGCAGGCGTGAGCACCGCCAGCACGCACACCGCTTCCGAGATGCGAAACTGCACCGGGCCCCAAGCTAAGCCTTGCAGCAGCATGAGGGTCACCAGCGTCGCCGCAGCATACACGGCTGCGATCATGCCCGCTTGGGCGACATACGTCGTCTTCTTGTTCATGGATATCTCCTTGTCTCCGCACGGCAAGCGCCGCGGGCTTTGGGCAACTATAGGTCGCAAGTGCAGGGCCCAACGATGCAAATGCGAGACCTTCCGATGCGGGCGTGAAATCCGCAGCGCAAAGCCAGAAGGCAGTATAGCAGAGAAGCGGGCCTTGAGCGCGCCGCGCGACACGGCGCACAGCAAAGCCGAGGGCGCCAGGGGCGAGGGCGCTGTTCGCTTGGCGCTCGTTCGCACGCGGGCGTCTGCGCCGTCGTTCTGCGCGCAAGGACGCAGGAGGTTGAACGCGCAGGGAACCGATGACCGAACGCGCGGCTCGGTGCCTTTCCTGCGATTTTTTGGGCACGAAATCGCGGGCCTGCGCTCCTTGCGCGGCTTGTCGAGCGCGGTCGTTTTGTGCGCCCGCATCAACGAACCAGCTCACCGAGACGCAGCGGATTCGACGGCTGTCGAGAGCCCTTGTCCAGCAGCGCAGACCGGGGATTTTGCGCCACGAACGGATCGAACGATCCCACCAACAGATCTTCGCCCTGCCGCCAGACCATCGAGCTGGGAGCGCAACGCGCGCAACCCATCCGCAACTCGTCGGGTAGAATACGACAGAAAGAACATCGCGCGTCCGCGCCCGAAGAGAAAGCCGGAACTGCATGGAAACCTTGCAAGCGATACAGCAGCGCAGAAGCGTGCGCGCCTTCACAGACGAGCCGGTGGAAACCAGCGTGCTTGAAGAACTGGTGGAAGCGGGAGCTTGGGCGCCGTCGGGCAGCAACGTGCAGGCATGGAAATTCGGCATCGTGACCGATCCGCAGCTGGT
>NZ_DBFOSR010000089.1:0-23683 GCF_048427265.1 Paraeggerthella sp. | reverse complement strand
CCCAAGGCTCACAACCGCATCGCCAGCCAAGCGGGCAAGCAGGCTATCGTGAGTGATGACGACCACCGTCTTGCCGGACCGCGCCAGCTCCTTGCACCACAGGGAAACCTCAGCCACGCCGCGCCCGTCAAGCCCGCTTGTCGGCTCGTCGAGCACGACGAGCTCCGCGTCGGAGCAATACGCCGCAGCAAGGGTAACACGCTGCTTTTGGCCTCCCGAAAGACTCGCTGGATGACGATTCGCCACATCGATCAGGTCGAACGTATCAAGCGCCTCCCACGCGCGCGCCTTCAAATCGTCGTCGACTTTTCGACCGAGCACTACTTCGTCAGCCACGCTCCCCGCATACAATTGATAGTCAGCGTCTTGCATGACGAAATAGCTCATCCGCCTCCTCTGTCGACGAGACAGCGGCTTTCCGCCGCGCACCACGCATCCCCGCTGCTGCTTCGCGGCGCCGCACAGCACTTTTGCCAGCGTCGTTTTTCCCGCGCCGTTCCCTCCTTCGACAACCGTAACCTTGCCGCTTGCGAACACGGCATTCACGCACGCGATGCCGTGCTTGGTAGATGGATACAAATACGAAACATCTTCGACGATCCAATCCTCGCCCGCACGCTCGCTCGCTTTCGCGGAAAACCTGCGTGCCGCTTTTTCCTGTCCATAGAAAGTTCCGGCGACCATGGAAGGATGCCTGAGCCCAAAGCGAGCAGCTTCCTCCGTCGAAAGAGCAGCGAAAGCCCGCGCATCCCATCGAGCCGCGATCCTGCCATCTTTCAGGCAAACGAACTCGTCAGCTACGGGCAACATGCGATGCAGACGATGCTCTGAAATCACGATGGCAACACCCGCCTGCTTCAAGCGCATCAAGATGCTCTCGAGGTCGTCCGTTCCCTGCGCGTCCAGGTTCGACGTCGGCTCATCCAAAATCAGCACCTTGGGATTGCATGCTATGGCAGCCGCAAGGGCGACGCGCTGCTTTTGACCGCTCGACAACTCGGACAGCCGTTCTCCAAGAAGCGCGTCGATACCGCACCATGCGGCAGCGCGGTTGATCCTGCTGATGGTTTCGTCCGGATCGACGCCCAGGTTCTCGGACGAGAAGGCGATCTCGTCCCCAACCAATCCCATGAAAAACTGGCTCCGCGGGTCCTGCAGCACAACGCCCATGCCCGAAGCCCTATCGTAGGAGGTCACTTTTCGCACATCGGTTCCGCAAACGCAAACCACCCCTTCAAGGCATCCCGGGAAAAACGTACCTGCAAGCCCATCGATCATGCGCAAGACAGTCGATTTCCCATCCCCCGAACGTCCGCATAGAACCGTGCAGGCGCCCGGTTTGATCTCGAACGAGATATCGTCTACGAAACTCCCCGCTACACCGTGACGCGCATCGCACGCCGCCCCGTCGGCGGCCTCGGACTGATCGACATAGCGAAACGATGCGCTCTCCAGCAACACCGAAGCCGTCCGCCGGCATGGCATCCCGCTCATACGTAAAACCCCGTTCCGTACAAGAGGGCGCATGCGCATGCGAAGACCGCGACAACAACGACATCGCGCGCGGCGAACCCCACGTGGTATATCGACGAACGCCCTGTCTGCACGTCAATCCCCCTTAATTCGGACGATGCGGCAAGCTCGGAGGACAAACGCAAGCAGCGCATTACAAGCGGTGTGTACAAGCACTCGTACACAAGCCCCAGATGGGAAAACGCATCGACAACCCGAGGAAACACGCCTCGCATGCGAAGGCCGCGAACTATGGACGAGAACTCGAACGGAAGGATCGAGGCGAATCGAAACACCATGCATACGCCGATCAACGCGCGGTTCGGCATGTGCCACCTGCGCAAGGCGCACATGATAGCCGACGGCGAGAGGGTGAAAAGCGCGCTTCCCGCCGACATCGGCGGCATCATGTGCATGAGGCTTACGAACAGCACGCCGTAAAGTCCGGGCAGCGGAACGAAACTGAGCCCGCAGATCACCGCGAAGCTTACGCACATCCTCGCAGCCAGCCTCGCCCTGCCGTTCGCCGCAAGATAGGCCGCGCAGAGGATCTGGAGACCGACGAGTTCGGGCAGCCCCACAATAGCCAAAGCCGCCATGCCCGCAGCCAGGATGACAAGCAGATGCGTACGGGGATCCAGCCCAAGAACGCCCTCCTTCATATCGGCATGCAAGAAAGCCGCCTTGTGCGCAGACCCATTTCCAGCCGCAACAGGCTCGATACGCTGCCGCACTGCGGAAGGAGGAGAAAACGGATCCGTACAGTTTTCCAATGGCGTCTCCATAGCGAAACCCTTACGCGATCTTCGCTTTGCGGACATGCTTTTTCAAGAACTTGCCGCCAATAAAACCACCCGCGAACGTACCGGCAGCGAACATAGCCAGCATAAGAACAATCCATGGCAGCTCGGTATATTGAGCCACCATCGCAGCGATGTCAGAGGCGCTGTAGTACGCGCCCAACTGCTGCATGTAAGCTTCTTTGAACAGCAGATACGGAACTATTCCGTAGAAGGCGAATGCAACCCAGTACACGTAGTAGCCCAGCACAACGCGTTTCACCTTATGATACGAATCCTTCCCCCACATAAGCAATTCGCCCACGATCGCGCCGACGATAGCCACGGGAATGCAATACAAGCCGCCCATGATCGCGTAGAAAATGCCGAAGACGATGATCGAGGCGCTCAACACTCCGCGTTTTCCTATACGGTCGGCCATAACCAGGTAAAAAGGTGTTGCGAGCAGCGGAAACAGCCATGACCCAACGAAGAAAGTATTCTGAGGCGATAGCAGCATGTCCTCCACCATCTTCGCCGCCATAGTAACAACAACAATGATGATGTTGAAAACGACAAAGGTTAAAACGTCATGGGTAGTCCAGCCCCCGCCTCGTTTCGAGGACTGAGAAGACGAGGCGTCTTCCCCTCGATCGTATACCGCTTGCGACATAACGAGCGCTCCTTTCAAGCCAACGGCTTATCAATCGGTTATGGTTAGCTTTAGCTAACTTTTGCTACAATAGTCGATGAGTTCATAAGGAAACGCGGCTCAAGCAACAACCGGCCGATTTCGGCATTAAGGCGACCAGACAAGGCTGCGTCGTTTCGACGCCTTTACCCGTGCGCGAAGGAGCGGGAGCCCTGCGTTCTTTCGGCTGTTTGATTTTTTCGCAATGACGACAGAGGGCACCGGCAATCGAAGGAAGGGGAACGCGAGCATGCTCGATATAAAAAGCGACCTGTACGACAAGGCGTTTCAGCAATGGAACATGACGCCGGTCGCGTCGGAGCGCTCCTATGCGCAAGCCGGATGCTCGTACCGGATGGACAACGAAGAAGGCTCGGGCGAATACTGGGTCTATTCTCGAGACAACTTCTTCGCCGTCAGTGCTTTTCGAATCGAGTTCAAAAGCCAAGGCATCATGCGCTTTCGCCATACCGAGCACCTTTCAGTTAGCTACTACGACAAAGCCGGCTTGATCGCAAAAGCCCGCACTGCCACGCCGAGGCCCGGAACGGTCTCCACCTACATCGCGAGCGAAGGAAACGAGTACGTGGCGCGCTTTCTTCCTGGCTCGACCGTGCAGGCCACGTCGATCACCGTATCGCCGGACTATTACAGAACCTACCTGCATGAACGGTTCGGCAATATACCCGACATGCGCAAGGCTTTCCTGCTCGTCGACGGAAGACCGGACTGCCCGGAGCTCATCGCCCTCTTCAAGCAGATCAAACGCTATCGAGGAGCCGGCATGGCGGCTGACTTGTTTTACGAAGGGGCCGTAGCCGAAGCGCTGGCGCTCATCATCAAACGAGCAAGCGAGATCGAAGAAGAGGATGCCGGACGAGAAAGCGCTTTGCCGCCGCTCGACGACCGGAAATCGCTTGACAACGTCGGCAGCTTCATTAGAAACAACCTGGACGCAAACCTTACCTGCAACGTGCTGGCCCATCGCGCATGCATGGGCCAAACGAAATTCAAGGCAACGTTCAAAAGCTACTTCGGAGCGTCCCCCAACGCTTTCGTTACCGAAGCGCGCATGGAAGAAGCTGCCGAACTCTTACGGACCACCAACATGCCCGTGGCCGATATTGCCGCAAAGGTCGGTTACAGAAAGCCGGCGGCGTTCGCCGAGGCGTTCAGACGCCATACCGGCATAGCCCCAAGCGCCATGCGCGGCAAGCGAATGCGTTAGCGCAGGGTCCATGCGGCCCTTTGCCGTCCCGCCTGCCGTTTTCCACCCGACCGCCTAGATTGGCCCGTCGGTTTGACAAAGAGCATCGCGAGCGGTAGCATCCAAAGTTAGATATAGCTAATTTCTAATTGAAGCACGGATCGAAAGCCGCGCGAAGCACAAGTCGCAAGCACCCCCCCTTCCCCGCCCAACCAGGAGCTGCTTTATGTCGAACAGCGAACCGAACAAGAAGTTCTGGGACAAGGTCGCGCCCCTGTACGCACCCCTTGTCGAAAGGCGCAACGGACCTTACCCTCAGCTGTGCCGAGAATTGAGAAACTGGCTGGAAAGAGACATCGACGTGCTTGAACTGGCCTGTGGAACCGGGCAGCTGACCTTCGCGCTTGCAGGGAGAGTCCGCTCTTGGGAGGCTACCGATTTCTCTGAGGCCATGATCGAAAAGGCTCGCACGCGATCGCCTGAAAGCCACGTCTCTTTCTCCGTGCAAGACGCCACGAGCCTTCCTTATCGCGAAGCGTCCTTCGGCGCCGTGGTCGTCGCCAATGCGCTGCACGTCATGCCCGCACCCGAACTTGCACTGCACGAGGCGCATCGCGTTCTGAAACCAGGCGGCTTCCTGCTGGCCCCGACGTTCGTCCACAACCGGGTAGCATCCCCTGCAAGGCTGCGATTGATGGAGGCGGTTGGCTTCAAGACGTTCCACGAATGGACGTCCGAAGAACTGGCTTCCTTCGTCCAAAACTGCGGCTTCCATGTGATCAGCGCCAATCTGGTCGAAGGCGGTCCCGTCCCCGAATGCGTCTTGATAGGAATGAAGTCCTAGGCGCCCGGCGCGTCAACCACGCCCGAATGCACGATCCTGCTCCCAATGTTGCGCTCGGGCGCATATTGAAACCCGTTCGTCGGCAATGAGCATCCCCGACCAGGCAAAACGCACAGTCGCACCGAAGATCGTCGCTCTGCATGCCCTTCAAGCGCAACATTGCAGTAAGAATCGTGCAGCAAGCAAGTCGTCTGCCTCCGACGCCGCCCGCAGCTCCTTAAACGCTCGCGCGGACGACGGACGTTTGGAACCTGCGATTGACCAATTCGGGAGTGAATTCGAAGCCGCTCGGCGCCACGCCATCGCCTGGGGCGAACACGCACGTCGAAAAACCCGCCTCCCGGACGGAGCGCTCGAACGTGCGCTTGCTGCGTGCTGCGCCGAACACGTTGCCGCGCGCAGCAAGCCGGCTCATCGGATCTTTCGACAAAGGAGACTCGGCGAACACGCCCGCGTGGTACAGAAATCCTCCCGATACGAGCACGCGCGCGATCTCGCGCAGCGCGGACGGCAGATCGCGCACCAGGTTGAGCGCGCTGTTCACGACCACCACGTCGAACGTCGCATCCTTGACGCCGGCGGCCCGCAGATCCTCGGGACACCCCTGCGCGAACGCAAGGGTTCGTCTCCAATCGTCACCTTGAGGATGGTTGCGAGCCGCTTGCTCTCGTGCGTGTTCAATGCGATCCTCGTCGGGATCGATTCCCAAAACGAACCCGTCCGGCCCTACCAGATCGGCAATTTTGTAAGCGCCCTTGCCGCTGCGACACAAAAGATCCAGCACGCGCTTGCCCGAAAGACCATCAGGAAGCGTCATCTCGCAGCGGGAGCTGTACCCTTGGCGCGGCAGGGCCGCATAGTAGCCCTCCCCGGAAAACTGCTCCTCCGAACGCCTGCGGGTTTCCACCCCCAACGAATCAAGCAAGCCGACAAGCTCGTCTATGGTTTTGGGATTTTCCAACATGCTCGCTCCTGAATCCAGAAGGTCGCGCCCGACAAGGGCGGCACCCTCCCTCATCGGCAGCCGTCATGGAACTCCCTCGACTATACCACCGTGCCCAACCCAAATGCAGGGTTGTTTTTTAACCGGATACCGCCTAGTGCCGAATGCCGATGCAGCACGGCGCCTCGCTAGTCCAGCGAACTCGTCTCCAGAAGCGACTTACCCTTGGTCTCGGGCGCCATGAGCACCGACAGCACCAATCCCAGGATCACCAGCCCCGCCGCAACAAGCATGGTGGGCCCTATGCCGTATGCAGCCAAGAACAGCGGCGTACCGTACGTGGCGATGATGGTGCCGATACGCGAGATGCCGATAGCCACACCCACCGCCGACGCGCGCACTTCGGTCGGGAACAGCTCGTTGGGATAGAGCCACTGCAAAATGCCCGGCCCGCCGCTGAAGAATGCGTACAAACCGAACGCCACGATGATCACGTACACGGGAGCATCGGGGAACAGGCCCAGGATAACCAAGCCCACGGCCATAAGCGCCAGCGAACGAATGAGCAGCGGGCGGCGACCCATCGAGTTCAGCCAGAACATCGCCGGAATAGACCCGATCAAGAAGAACAAGCTGACCACGCTCTCGCCCAAGATGGCCTCGTGCCCCTCGCCCAAGCCGAACGCCGTCATGATCTCGGGGCCGAACGTGTAGATGGCGTACATAGGCACCACCTGGCACAGCGTCAAGATGCCCAGAAACACGATGCGCTTGGCATAGCCGCCCGCGAACACCTTGCGCAGGCTGGTCTTCTCGCCCGGCTCCTCAAGCTCAAGCTCCACGCCCTCGCCGAAGACGCGACGCATGACCTCGTCGGCCTCGGCGGTGCGCCCTTTCTGCGCCAGCCACATGGGCGATTCGGGAATGTCGTGACGGCCGATCAGCAAAATGATGCAGGGAACCACCGCCGACCCGAGCATCCACTGCCATCCGTTGGGAACGCTGTACAGGAAGTAGCCCACGAACGCCGCAACGGTAGCGCCCAGATACCACGCAGCCGACACCATGCCCATCGAAATGGATCGATGCTGCTTGGGGGTGAACTCGGCAATGAGCGACGTGGCAATAGGATAGTCCGCGCCCACGAACACGCCGATGAAAAAGCGCGCCAAAACCAGCTGGAACGGGTCGGCGCAGAACACGCTCAAGATAGAGAACAGGCCGATAGCCACGATGTCGACGATGAACATCTTCTTGCGCCCGATGCGGTCGGTCAGGTAACCGCCGAGAATCGTGCCCACGAAGATGCCCAGCAGAACCGACGCGCCGATAGCGGCGCTCCAGGCGCCCGTCAGGTTGAACAGCGGCGTGATCTGCGTAAGCGCCACGCCGATCAGAGAAAGCACGTACCCGTCCAAAAACGAGCCGCCGCTCGAGAAAAACGTGATCTTGCGCAGAAACGGGGTCATGGCAACGTCGTCCATGGTCTTCTTGGCGGACTTCTTCACCTTGCCCACCATGCCCTCGCCAATCTGCTTGGCACCGTCCATCGCCTCGCCCATTGTCGGGCTCGTCACCTGCGTGATCTGCTTCACATCATCCATGCTCTCGTCTCCTCACATGCTAAAACCAGCTCCGCCCGCGTCAATCGCAGGAGGCGATCCTTGGGCTGAGGGTGCCTGAAATATCCTTGGAGCGAAGCGACGGTCTTTCAGGCACCCTCAGCCCAAGGATCGACCCCGCCCGGTTGAACCTGCTACTCCCAGGTGCAAATACCGAAGTTCAAGTGCGGCTTCGCGCCCGTCTCGTCCACGTCCGCATCCACCAACTGGAAGCGAATCTCCTTCTCCCCCACCTTCCACATGCGAGTTTGAAGCGCGGTGCCCGGAAGCACCGGCGAAGTGATCCTCGTCTTGAATCGCTTCATGCGCTCAGGCTCGCCCGGGAAAAACGAGCTGATGATGTGGCGCATGGAGAAGCCGCCCAAACTCACGCCGTGCGCGATCGGACGTGCAAGGCCGGTCTGCTCGGTATAGGCGAAGTCGATGTGCTGCTGATGCCAATCGCCCATAAGACGATAGATGAGCGGCATGTTGAGCGGCATCGTCTCCTCGACCACCGCATCGGGCGCACGATCAGGCATCTCGACGATGTCCTTCGGCGGCTTGGGCCCGCCCCATCCACCGTCGTAGATGCACACGTCCCATGTCTCGGTTTCGCACAACAGCGTCCCGTCGGAGGCGAAGGAACGCCCCGTCTGCTTCGACAGGCACCCGCGGCCCTCGCCGCGGTCGTACAGCGCGTCTTGCGTCACGAACGTCTCGATGCGGTCGCCCATCGGGAAGGGAGCATGCAGCTTGATCTCGAACCCGTAATGCAGCGAGCCATCGTAGTTGTAGCCGTAGTCAAGCGTGCGCGTCATTTCCTCGTGCACCGTCAACGGCACGCCGAAAATGGGGAGCACCTTGAGCTGCGGGTTTTCCGCGTCATGCTCGTTCACGTACTCAAGATCGGTCTTGCCGTCGAATCCCGCGTTGCAGCCGAGCGCGCAAATCTCCAGATCCTTGAACGTGTACTCCCGCACGAACGGCCCGAACTCCTTGCCCACGATCTCAGTGCTAATAGCCATGACCCTCTCCTTATCTCCCAACCAGAAAAACAGCACCCATTCACCAGGTTCTCAAGTACGCCCCGTCCACCGACCGCCCAAAAGGGCTCTGAGCCAACGAAGCTGCCCGAAGTCGTGCAGGCGGAGCGCGTCTGGGGCAGAGCGGTTGAGCAAGATCCTTGGAGCGAAGCGACGGTCTTGCAAGACCCCTCCGCCCCAGACGCGCTCTGCCGTCCCGCAGGTTACTTCAGCAACTTCTTCTCGATCTTCATAGAGCACGTGCGCGGAAAGTCGTCGACGATCTGAACGAACGAGGGAACCTTGAACCCCGCCATGTGCTCCTCGCAAAACGCCAGCACCTCCCCTTCGGTGATCTCGACGCCCGCGCGCGGCTTCACGAAGGCTTTGACGGCCTGGTCGCGAATAGGGTCGGGCACGCCGATCACCGCGGCCTCGTCGACGGCGGGATGCTGCATGAGCACGCTTTCAAGCTCGCTGGCCGATATGTTCTCGCCCGCTCGCTTGATCATGTTGGCCTTGCGGTCGACGAAGAAGAACCAGCCGTCCTCGTCCATGTAGCCCTTGTCGCCCGTGCGCAGCCATCCATCCTGGGTGAACGTGCGCGCCGTAGCCTCGGGGTCGTTGTAGTACTCCTTCATGATGGTGCGCCCGCGCGTGCCCTTGACCTGGATCTCCCCCAATTCGCCCGCAGCGGCCTGCACGCCGTCGTCGCCTGCAATGCGAACCTCGTATCCCAAGCCCGGGCGTCCGACGCTCGGCCAACGACGCGGACCGGTCGGCGGGTCGGTAAGCACCCAGCTGATCGACTCGGTGGAACCGTACGTGTTCATGATGCGCACGCCGTAGCGCTCCTCGAACGTGCGCTTCTCCTCGTCGGAAACGGCCAGGAAGTACAGCATCTCGCGCAGACAATGATCCTTTTCGTTCGGATCGACCGGTTGCAGCAGCAGGGTGCGCAGCATCATGGCCACGCATTGCACGACCGTGGCCCGATAGTCGCGGATCTGCTTCCAGAAGCGGCTCGCGCTGTACTTCTCCACCACGATGAGCGTAGCGCCTGCCGTGAGCACCGGGGTGAGCGCCGCCAGTTGGAAGTTGGAATGGCAGGCAGGCATGGTCGAAAGCATGCGGTCGTCGCGCGTAAGCGACACTTCCCAATCGCCATACAAGCCGCTGAACAGCATGTTCGCATGCGTAAGCACAACGCCCTTCGGACACGACGTCGTGCCCGACGTAAAGATGATCTCAACCGGGTCGTCCGAGGCAAGGGGGCGTTCCTCGCGCAGCACGGTCGGCTCGCACGCGCGCGCCTTGTCGAAACAGCGCACCGGAACGGAAGCGGGCAAGCCCGCTTCGGCATCTGCCGAACCGCGCGCAACGAACACGCCTTTGGCAAGATAGCCCTGCTCGTCAGCCAAACCGTCGTACAGGCCGACGAAATCCGCCTCCACCACTGCGCACGACGCGCCGGTACGCTCGAGCACGAACGCCGCCTCTTCGGCCAAGTACTGCTCGTTCATCGGTACCATGACGGCACCGATCTTCGCCAAGCCGAACAGGCACATCATGAACTCGGGGCAGGTGTGCATCTGCACGGCCACCCGCTCGCCCGCCTCGATGCCCAACGTGAGGAACAGGTTGGCGGTTCGGTTGATTTCCTGGTCGAACGCGCTGTAGGAAAACTCGCACGTCGCGCCCTCGCGATCCTGGAAGATGAGGAACGTGCGGTCACCGCACGAGTCGACGAGTCCCGTCCAAAGGCTTCGCAGCGTTTCGTTTCCTACGATGTCGGTCACCCGTCTCACCCTTCTCGTCCTTCGACCCCTCGCTCAATCCCCTACCCGCACGATGCCGCCGTTCGACCGCGCTTCGCTTTCGGAAGGCGGCATCGTGCGGGTGCGCGGAACGTTCGGGCCGCGCACCCGCGTCCGGTTTCACCGGACGGCGGTCCCTTGAAAACGGAACCGCGCTACGGGCGGCGTGCCTATCGCAAGCCGCCCGCCAAACGCATGGACCTTATTCGCTGATCTTCACGACGCCGGCCTCGGCCAGCTCGTTGATCTGCTCGGGCGTGTAGCCCAGCTTCGTCATGATGTCCACGGTGTCGCCACCCTGATGCGGCATCGGACGCCAGATCTGACCCGGGTTGTTCTTGAACTTGGGGAACACGCCCAGGCCGTGGAACGTCTCGCCGTCGACGGTCTCCCAGTCAACCCACGTGTTGCGCAGCTTCAGGTGCTCTTCCTTCACGAGGTCTTCCATGTCGTTGACCACCTGGGCAGCAATGCGGTGCGCAGCGAAATCCTCTTCGATGTCGTACTTGGAGTTCGCCAGGCAGTACTCCTCGAACGCCTTCTGGATCTCGTCGGCATGCGGGTTGGACAGCCACAGGCCCGACGTGTCCTCGGGAATGTCCTCGGTACCCCACAGATGGCCCAGGCCGATGGTCTCCAGGAAGTACTTGTTCTGGTCGACGCCGTACAGGCACACGCCCAGGAAGCCGTCCTTGCACTTGAACTCGCCGATGCCGCACAGGTTCTGGTTGCGCGCGCCGGGGCGGGGCCACTTGATGCCCTCGTTCAAGTAGTCCACCAGGTAGTACTGGCCGATGGCAAGCAGCGTCTCGTACATGGCCAAGTCGATGCTCTCGCCCTTGCCGGACTTCTCGGCCTTGTAGAGGGCCGCCAGCGCGGAGCTTGCGATCATGAGCGTGTTGAAGTAGTCGCCGGCGTACGGTCCGGGCAGCATCGGCTGCTCCTCCGTGCCGTTCTGCATGATGATGCCGGAGTAAGCCATCACCGTCAGGTCGTACGCAGCGCGCTTGACCATCTTCGGGTCGCCTTCCTGGCCGAAGCCGGAAACATGCACGATGACCATCTTCGGATTGAGCTCCCACAGCACGTCGTCGGTGATTCCCTTGCGCGCCCACGTGCCGCCCTTCGATGCCTCCATGAAGATGTCAGCATCCTTCACCAGGTCGAAGAACACCTTCTTGCCCTCTTCGGAGAAGTAGTTCAAAGCCACGGAACGCTGGTTGCGGCGCTCGGCCTGCTTCACGTACGCGGTATCGCGGATGGTGTCGCCCGCGCCGGTGTTCTCGAGCCAGATGACGTCGGCACCCCAGTCGGCCATGAGGTCGGCTGCTTTCGGGCAGGCCAACTCGACTGCTGCGTAGACGACCTTGACGCCGTCGAGGGGACCGTAGGACGGCTTGTCGGTAGGAATTGCCATGTTGTTCCTCCTTGTTCGCATGGGTTTCTGGATACGGGGGCACTATCCGCGCCCCCGTGGACGAGCGGCAGGTTACTTCTGCTTGTACTTGATGGAAGCGCCCTTGGAGGTGGCCAGGATCATCATCTCGTCGGTGCCGCCGGAAACGCGGTCGACGCGCAGGTCGCGCCAGATGCGGTTGATGCGATGCTCGCTGGCCACGGCGATGCCGCCCATGATCTGCATGGCGTCGTCGGTCACCTCGAAAGAGGCGTTGGCGCAGTAGTACTTGCACATGGCGGCCGCTGCGGCGTTGAAGTTGCCGTCGTTGTTGTCGGCGTTCCAAGCAGCCTCGTACAGCATGTTCTTCATGTTGGTCAGCTTGATGCACATCTCGGTGATCTTGAGCTGGTTGAGCTGGAAGCGGCTGATGGGCTTGCCGAAGGCGATACGGGAGTTCGCATGCGCCATGGCGTCCTCGAACGCGCAGATAGCGGTGCCGTAGTCGCACGCGCCCACGAGCCAGCGCTCGAAGTTGAAGTCGGACACGCCGCGCATGAAGCCGTTGCCCTCTTTGCCGAAGATGTCCTTTTCCTCAAGCTCCACGTTGTCCAGGTAGACTTCGCAGCAGCTGTCCATGCGCAGGCCCAGCTTGGTCAGCGGGGACAGCTTCACGCCCGGCTTGGACATGTCGACGAAGAACTCGGTGAACACGGACTCGTCGTCAGCGTTCTTGGCCATGATGACCAGGTACTTCACGCCAGCGGAGGAGGTGATGAACGTCTTGGTGCCGTTCAGGTAGATCTTGCCGTTCTCGCGCTTGTACGTGGTGGCCAGCGCGCCCACGTCGGAGCCGGCGCCCGGCTCGGTGCATGCGGAGTTCCAGATCTGCTCGCCGGAGCCCAGCGTGGACATGACGGCTTCGATCTGCTCTTCGGTGCCTTCGCGGATGATGGTCTCGAAACCGGGCAGCTGATACAGCACGTAGGTGGGAGCGCCGTACTTGCCCAGGATCTCGTACACGGCCATCAGCGTCACGCACGGCTGCTCAAGGCCCAGACCGCCATGGCTCTCGGGAAGCATGATCTGGTCGAAGCCCAGCTCGCACAGGCCCTTCACCCAGCGAAGCGGGTACTCGTGCGCTTCGTCGCACTCGTGGAAGTAGGTCTCCCAGTTCTCGCTTTCCATGTACTCGCGGTAGCTATCGACGATCAGCTCCTGCTCGTCCGTCAACTTGAAATCCATGACGATCCTCCTTTTTGTATGTGTTCAGCGGGATCCTCCCGCTTTGAAACCCGAATGATGTATCTCTCGCCTACAGGCCCATCTGCTGGCGATAGAAGGTCGCACCGTGCTCAAGGGCGTCGTTCGCCTCGTCGAGCATCTTGGTGTAGTGCAGAAACGCGTGGATAACGCCTTCGAACAGTTCGAAACGGTACGGAACCCCGTACTCCTCGCAGATCGTCGCCAGCGTGGTGCTGTCGTCGCGCAAGGGGTCGTACTCGGCCGCCGCGATATAGCAAGCAGGCATGTCGCGCGTCATGTCGTTGAGGAACAGGTTCGCGTACGGGCTTTCCTCCAGCTCGGCGGGATCGTTCGCGTACATCTGCATGTAGAACTTCCAGTCCGCCTCGGTCAAGCCGTCCCACGAGCCGCCCAGAAGGCGCATCGAAGACGAATCCTTGAGCCCGAACCAGCCGTAGTACAAAAGGCAGCACTTCACGAAATCGCTGCCGCCCAGCTCCTCGCGCAGATACATCGTGGCCGCAAGGCTCAGATGCGCGCCGCCCGAATCGCCCGCGAACGACAGGCGCTCGCCGTCGATGCCATGCTCGGCACCGTGCTCGTGCAGGTACGCAGCAACAGCCGCAACCTCGTGAACCGCGCTCGGGAACTTCGCTTCGGGCGAAAGCCGGTAATCCACGGCCACCACGGCAACGCCGGCGTTGCGAGCAAGCACGCGGCAGATGCGGTCGTGCGTGTCCAGGTTGCCCAGGACGAACCCGCCGCCGTGCACGTACACGATAGCCGGAGTCTCAGGCTTGCTCGCGGCGCGCGCCGCGGCGGACTCGTCAGTGGGATAGTAGTAGCGCACCGGGATGTCGCCGTACGGACCCGCCACGGCAGCGTCGAGCTTTTCGGCCATGACCGGGCCGCCTTCGACCCAGTACGCGCGACCGGCAACGTAGTTCTCGCGCATCTTCTCGAAACCCACGCTCGTGTCGTTCGCGTCGCCAGCCAGCTCGTCTTCCTTCGCCAGCACGGCGTTCATCTGCGGATTGATCAGAGACAGTACATCGAGCTTGTTCACGTTCGCCTTCCCTTTCCGATCGGTGATGCAAAGCCGCGGAGGGCTCGGGCGAACCGTCGCCCTCCGCGGTGATCTGTAAACGCAGCGCTTGGATTACGCCTCTTCGGCCTGAGCGGTCGAGCCGAAGTGCTTCTTGACCGTGCGGAGCAACATGACCAGGCAGAAGCAGCCGATGACGCCGAACATGATTTCGAATCCGAAGATCATGTTGAAGGCGGCGGTGCCCTGAGCGTCGATCATGCCGCCGTACCAGGTGTGGATGAACACGTCAGGCAGGAAGCCGACGACCGAGAGGATGCCCGTAGCGGTACCGAAGATGGACATCGGGATCTTGACCTCGGACAGCGGGGAGGAGCCGATGGAGAAGGCGCCGTAGGTGGTGAAGCCGAACACGACCACCAGGATGGAAGCGATCACGGCACCGGAGGGATCCTGCGGGAAGAGGATGAACCCGACGAGCACGGCGACGGAGAGGATCAAGCCGCCCAGGATGGCCTTCGAGGGGCTCTTGATCTTCGTGGCGATGTAGCCGATAACCGGGCCGGCGATGAGGCCGATACCATAGGTGCGGATAAGGCCGACCACGTTCACCAGGTTGCCGTCGGCGTTGAAGCCCTGCGTCAGGTACGGGGTGGTGTAGGTAGCGCCCTGGTACACGGCATACACGCAGAAGTAGGCGACGCAAGCCCAGATCACGCCGGGGTGCTTGACGGCCTGCAGAGCCTCGGACACGCTGAACAGCTTCGCGTCCTTGTTGATCTCGCCCTTGAAGTCAGGGATGATGAAGTACGAGACCACGCCCAGGATGGCGATCATGACGCCCAGGAAGATGAGCATGGCCTGCACACCGGCAGAGCCGGAGATGGCAGCGATGATGCCGGCGTTGATAAGGCCGATGACCAAGCCGGTCACGCCGTAGATGGAGTAGCTGACGCCGATCTTGGAGGCGTACTCGTTCTCCTCGCAGCACAGGCGGATCACCTTGAAGCGCGTGCCCCACCACACCAGGATAGAGGTAACGCCCATGAGCACGAACAGGATCAAGCAGATCTGCACGGAGGGCAGCGTCGCGTATACGAACACGAGCACTGCGGTGGCCAGGAAGCCCAACCACGCCAACGTGCGCATCCGGAACTTGTCGGCTACGATGCCGGAAGGCAGGTAGCAGATCATGGCAGCGATGCCGTAGGCGGACACCATCAAGCCGAGGTCCGCGTTGGTGGCACCGAGCGCCTGCATCAAGGGATCGTAGAACACGTTCTTCAGGTACATAGGCGCGTAGATAATCGACGAGCCCATGGAGATGAGCACGACGAGCGCCCACTTGTGCAGCGTGGAGAGTTCCTTATAGGTAACCTCTCCCTTGCTCTTGGCAAGCAACGACATCTTTCATTCCTTTCTCCTTGTCTTTGCCCGGCCTCGCGGCCGGCCGCCGGTAGCTTTCCCTCGGCGTCCGGCTGCCAAGTCGAGCCGATGGGTGCATTCTGTCCTCGAGCGGTCGAATTAGCATCGCAAAATGCCCACTAATTAGGCGAATACTTAATTTCTTGCGAGGGTTTCATGACGAACTAGTGATAGGTTTCTATACTAACGATTGCGAAGCTATGCACTGCAAGTGCTGAACAATCTGAGCAGTTCAGCGGCATCATCATCTATCACAAACGCACGATAGGAAGGATGGTCGACTTCATGGCACCCCAAACGGCAGCATCTCCTGCCACCGGAACGGAACCGCGCGAGGCTTTTGCATCCATCATGGCCCGCCCGTCGTTGAAGTACGTGGGTTTCGCGCTTCTTCTTGCCTGGCACTACGCGCTGTGGTTCGTTCCCCACATGTTCGCGCAAACTCAGCTGCTCGATGAACGCGTGACAATCGCCTGGCTCGTGAACCTGGGGGCCACCGTCCTCTTTCTTTTAGCGTTCGCCTTCTTGCTCGGACGCAAGAAGCACCTCTCATCCTATAAATGGATGTACGTGGCTGCCCCCGCGCTGACGGCGGCAGCCACGTTGACGCTCTGCCTGCTCCCCCAGGTGTTCACTGTTCCGGGCTTGGCGTACGCGCTTTCGTTTTTCCTGGGAGCAACCGAATCGGCTATGTGGATCCTCTGGGGCGAGCGCTACGCGTGCGTGAAGGCGAACTACTCGCTGCGCCACATCGGCACGACGTTCGGCGTGGCGGTCCTGGCAACCGTCGCTATCGCCTGGGCGCTGCCGATGTACGTGACCACGGTGTTCGTGGCCGCGCTGCCCATCGCATCCGGCGTGCTGCTGGTGCAGGCTCGTCGCGACGGCGAGCGGTCCTTTCCCGTCCTGCTGCCGAAAAGCGCGGCGCAAGGCGGGCTCAAGAACATGGTAGCCGTCAGCGCCATCACGTTTCTAGCGAGCGTCGCCTGTTACTTCCTGGTCGCCATCATTCCCTGGGAGGTGCTCCCCACCGACGACCTCAGCTTCACCCTGGGCATCATAGGCGGAGCCGTGCTCATGCTGGGGCTGGCCGGAATAGCTCTTCTCACGAAGGACAAGGCCAACATATTCAAGATGTTCCCGTGGATGATCGTGCTGCTGATAGCGGCGTTCGGCCTTTTCCTGGCCGACCCGGTCACCTACTTCCCCTCGTTCATCATGGCCACGGGCATCTCTTCGCTCATGGAGATCCTGCTCATCATGTACTTCGGCATCTTGACGTCGAAGGGCTACGTCACGCCCGCCATGGCCTTCGCGTTCGCCGGCGGGTTCGTACGGGCGGGCATCGCCGTGGGCAACACCTGGGCCGTAGGCTACGAGCACGCACCGCAACTGGCAGCGGCCATCACGCCGGAAACGTGCCTTGCGCTTATCTGCTTGCTGGCGGTATTGCTGATCCCGCTCGTGCGCCAAGAGTTCAACATCATCGCCCTGACCGCAGCCCCGCCCACGAAGGCCGAAATCGACGAGATTTGCGCCGAAGTGGCGAAGGAGTTCAGCCTGTCGGGTCGCGAAAGCGAAATCCTCGTGCTTATCGCGCGCGGGTACACCACTAACAACATGGCCGAGAAGCTGGTGATATCGCCGTACACCGTGAACACCCACGTGCGGCATATCTATGAGAAAATGCAGATACACAAACGAAGCGAGCTGCTGAACTACCTTAATATGCAGCGCAGCGACTTTTAGGAGGGGTTTTGGGGGAAGCGAACGCAACCGAGCAGCGCATGAGCCCGACGCGCACGCGCGCGTCGTGGAAGCCCGGCGTAAGCAGCCACCCCCTGCCGTTTTTCCGCTGCACCGAATGCCACGCCGTGCTCTGCGCCGTCGACGACGCAGCGGATCTTCGGATCGACCGCTCGCTGCGGCGCGAAGACGCGACGCTCCCCTTCGCCGGAAACGCGTTCGCCCCTTCGTGCTGCGGACGGATCATGGAGCGCTTGGAGCCGCTTCCCGACGGCCAACGCGCCGGTTTCTCGATCGGCTACGAAGTGGTAGGCGGAGTCGACGCGAACGCGCTGCGCGTTCGATGGAGCTCGACAAGCGATCATCCGCTGCGCTGGGTCGCGCTCAAGACGTTCACCGGCGTGCAGCTGAAGTACGTGCTGCCCGGGAAAAAGCCACCGCTCGTATTCGCGTTTGCAGACGAGGACGCCTACGCGTACTGCAACGAGGATCCATGCCGCGCTTGCACGTTCCGCTGCAAGCGCGGCTTTCACCTGTACGCCTACCTGGACGGCCTAGGCTTGATCGACCAAGCCGTTCACGCAGAAACCCTTAGGACGTAGAGACAGGCCGCCCTTCGGGCCAATGGCCGAAATCCACATCATCTGAATCGAACCGCTTGACGAAATCGATGAACGAGCGAACTGCCCCGCTTTTGTAATGCTTCTTGCTGCACGCGAGGTACACCCAGTAAAAATCGCGGGGAACGCCTTCGATGGGAATCATCGTGATGTCCGAGAACAGCTTGATCCCAACCGAGTTCAGCATGAGCGCGCCGGTACCACCGTCAATCGAGATCACCGAAGCCATGGAGATGTCGTCGTCGTAGTTTTGCACAACGCCTTCAAGAGCCGCTTCTTCGAGCAGCTTTTCAACTTGTTCGCCTATGGGAATTCCCCGTCGATACGTGATAAGGCGCATGCCGCGCAAGTCATCGAACGTCACCGAGGAACGCCGCGAAAGCGGATGACCGGACCGAACGCACAGCTCGAGCGGACGGTTCAGCACCGGAAAGTAGGCTATGTCGGGCTCGTTTTCCCGTTTCCCGCAAAACGCCAAGTCCAAGGTTTCGTTGTGCAGGTTCTGCGTCAGGTAGTTCGTGAACGCCTGATGGATCTCGATGCTCACGTTGGAGCCGAATTCCGCCTGGTAGGCGCGCAAGAGCGCCGGCAGGTAGTCGTCCTGCACGGTAAAGATCATCCCCAGATTGACAAGGCCGTGCAAGTCTCCCTTGCGCGCCTCCATGGCGGCAACGCCCTCGTCAAGCTGGCGCAACGAAGCGCGCACGTACTCGTAGAATTCCGCACCGTGCGGCGTAAGCTTAATAGATCGTCCGTCTCGCTGGAAAAGAGGAAGCCCCAGTTCCTTTTCGAGCGAGGATATAGCGTCGGACAGCGTCGGTTGCGTGATGTACAGCTCCTTCGCCGCCCGCGTGTAGTGCTGCAGTTCCGCCAACTTCTTAAAGTAGTACAACTGCGATAAGTTCACGATTTCCCCCTCGTTCGCCTCGAAGCAATGATATAAGAAGCCCCCCCCCCCCGACAAGACTTCCCATATACCGAAAAAAAGGGGATCCGCAAAACCGGATCCCCCGTGAAGCTTTTCAGAAGAGCCGCCCCTTTTTCTCGAGACGTTATTCAGTCCACTGGCTCTTGAACTTTTTGGCGTTTGAGAAGGTGAAGAAGCCCAGCATCAGGATGAGAGCAAGCATCACGAGTCCGACGATGAACACCACGTTGAAGCCGAAGCTAGAGCCGATCCAAGCCCAGATCATGGACGCGAACGCTGCGATCAGGTTGAACACGGTGCTGACGCGGGAGTAGATGACCGAGTACTCACGCGAGCCGAACGACTGGCGAACGATGATCGGCACGAGCACGACCGCGGTGGCGTAGAAGGCGCCGAAGATGAACGACCCGATGTAGAGCATGTACTCGGAAGCGAAGCCCAGCCAGCACAGCAGGATACCGGCAACGCCGCACACGAAGGCGAACACGAGCGCGCCCTTGGAGTTCTTGTCGGCAACCGCGCCCAGGATGATCTTGAAGATAGCCTGACCAACCATCATGACCGTGGTCATGAGACCGCCGACCACCAGCACGTCGAAGGTGACGTCCGTCAGCGACTTGGTGTAGGTGGGGAACTGCATGGCGATGAGAACGGCGATGTTGATGATACCGGCGCACACGCAGACGGCGTAGAACGCGGGGGTCTTCATAGCCTTGGCAGCAGAGAGGCCCATCGGCTTGGCAGGAGCCTGGCCGGCGGCGACGGAAGCGCCGTACGGAGCAAGGCCGCAGTCCTCAGGAGAGTTGCGCACGCAGAACAGCGTGAACGGCAGCGAGGTGACAAGCGCGATAACAGCCCAGATCAGGTAGATGGTGTGGAAGTCCATGCCGCCGGAGCGCAGCGCGGTGAACACCGCAGACCAGATAGCGCCGCCGATGCCCGTGAAGGCCATGCACAGACCGATGAACGTACCCGCCTTAGCGGCGAACCAACGGTTGATGAGCGTGGGGATGGCAAGCCACAGGATGGAGATCTCGCCCAGGCCCAGCAGCACGGCCGCCAGGTAGAACATCCAGATCTCGTTCGAGAAGCTCATGAGCAAGAACGCACCGCCCACCAAGCAAGCGGAGACGGACAAGATGATGCGGATGTCCATGGTCTGCAGAAGCTTGCCCATGAACGGAGAAGCGACGGTCATCGTCAGGTACATAACCGTGACGTACATGGCGAAGGCGGTAGTTTCGACCCCCAAGCCCTCAGCCACGACCGGCTGGAACAGGCCCCACGTGGAGAAGCACAAGGCCGAGCATCCGAACGTGATCATGATGCCCGTGAGAACGACGAGCATGTGGCGCACGCTCATCTTCTCTTTCGTTGCTGTTGTACTCAATTTGATCCTCCTAAGAATGTCTGTCGCCCCTTTTCGTGAAATTGAGTCACACGAAAAGGAACGGCGCCCCTGAACCGATACTACACAGAGCTGGCTCTCTGGGCAGCATTGTCCCCCGTTCGCCGAAACGTGAGAATGGTCATACTTGAGAAACTGACCGAGGAAATGCTTCCTCAATGGACAATTGCCTATATTTGAGTAGATATTACATACAAAAAAGACCTGCAGAATCGAAAACACATTCTGCAGGTCTTTAAAACACAGGACAGGGATGCTCATTGCGCCGCATCCCAACGCAAGAAATTTCCCTTAGTATTTGTCCAGAACAAGCGGTGCGGCAATGTACACCATGATCTGGTCCGTACCCTCTGCAATCTGGTTGCCGCGACAATCCTGCCAAATTTGACTGACGCGCGCATGCTCGGTATAGCCCATGCCGCCGAGTATCTGCATGGCGGAACTGGCCACGTCGGTTGCAGCCGCCGGGACGTAGCGCTTCATGAGCGCCACGGACAGCCGCTCGTCGTCTTCCCCATTGTCCACGGCAAGACAGGCGCGATACAGCATGGAGCGCATGTTGTAGATACTCACCTCCATGTCCACGAGCATCTGCTCGATCTGCTGGAACCGCCCGATCTGCACGCCGAACGCCTTGCGGCTGCGCGCGTGCTTGACCGCGTCCTCCATAGCCGCGCGCGCCATGCCCAAAGAGCCCGCGCACGTTGTCACGCGCCCGAACTCCAGCATGCGGAACAGCTGACGGAAGCCGGCGTGGCGTCCCGTCAGACGATACTCCGGCTGCAACTCGACGTTCTCGAACACCACCGTGGAAAACGGCAGCATCGACTGCCCTATCTTGTTCACCGGATATGCGCGGATGCCCTTCAGATCGCGCGGCACCAGCCAGAATGTAAGCGCAGGGTACTTGTCCGAGCCCTCCGCATCGCGGTCGATAGCCGCAACAAGGATGTAGGGCGCGTATTCCCCGTTGTTCACGAACGTCTTGCACCCGTTCAAAATCAAGCGCCCGTCGACCGTACGGTTGTACGTCTGCATGTTCATGGAGTCCGAACCGGCTTCCGGCTCGGAGATGGCAAGCGCGAACATAAGGCGGCCTGTCTTGCGGTAGTCGTCGACGATAGCGTCGAACTCGCTTTGCGCGGCGAACTCGCCCATGAGCGCCAAATTGAACAAGTCGATCTGGAACGGCAGCGTCGCGCCCGAGCAGCGCGAAAGCTCCTCGATGATAAGAGCTTGGGAACACAAGCTGAACGCGCCGGGGCCGTCGCCGTCCGCAAGATCCTCCAACCCGAAATACAGGTCGACGAATCCCTTGACCACCTCATCGGGCAGTCCTTGGTCGCGGCGCCACTGATGCACCAGCTCGGGCTTGAAGCGCTCTTCGCCGAACGTCCGAAACGCCTCGACGAGCTTGCGCTGACCTTCCGTCAGGCTGAAGTCCAAGATGGGATCCTTTCTCCTATATATAGGCAAGACGCTTTCGTGCGCCCTCGTTTCAAGGACGCGTTTTGGCTCAAGCGCCCGATCTTCTCTAAAAAGTATAGCGGGCATCTGCCCCGCCGTTACCCCCAGTTTAGCGAATTCAACCATGTCAAACGGCAAAACGCTTCCTAACCGACAAAAACCCATGCCGTTTGCGATCATGGAGCGGTCCAAGACCGCAGTCGCTCGGCCCGTCGCAAACCGAAGCAGGCTAGCTTCGGGCTGAAGCATATAGAAGCACATCGCCCGGACGAATCAATAGATCTGTGTACGCAGAAGGCGCATCTGGTAAACAAATAGCGTTGCATGTGAGTATTTCCGGCAAATTTAATATTAATTGCAAAAGTCCATCAAGTATTAGCAATTGTCCATAGCAACAAAAACAAGAACATGTGAGTATAACGACAGGAGAAATCACCGACCGCAAAAGAAAGGAGAACCGTCGTATGACCGTCACTGAGAAACTCAATGGCTACGGCCCGCTCGCGGGCATCAAAGTGGTCGAGATGTGCACGTACGTCGCGGCTCCCGCAACTGTTCGAGTTCTGTCCGAAATGGGTGCCGAGATCATGAAGATCGAGTCGTTCGATGGCGACATCCAGCGCACTCAGGGCCCGGGCTTCGGCTGCGAGCTCACCGACACCGAGGATCCCACGATCGACCTCAACAACACGAACAAGAACTGGATCTCCCTCAACCTGAAGTCCGAGGAAGGCCTGGCCATCGCAAAGAAGATGATCGGCGAAGCTGACATCTTCATGAACAACATGCGCACGGCCGCCCTGGAGAAACTGGGCTTGGACTATCCCACGCTTTCCGAGCAGTTCCCGGGCCTGATCTGGGCTCAGATGCGCGGCTACGGCGAGCACGGCGAGTTCGCGCACGCTCCCGGATACGACGCGGTCTGCTGGGCTGCACGCGGCGGCGTTGCCGGTACCTTCTGCGAGAAGGGCACCTCTCCCGCCATCCCGCCTCAAGCGTTCGGCGATTACAACACGGCTATCATGATGGCCGCAGGCATCCTGGGCGCGCTTGTCAACAAGCTGCGCACCGGCAAGGGCGACAAGGTCGTCGTCAACCTGTACCACGCAGCCATCTGGGGCGGCAGCATCGGTATCTGCGCCCAGCAGTTCGGCGCCGACTATCCGAAGTCGCGCACGAACGTCCCCAACCCGTTCAACAACACGTACAAGACCGCTGACGACAAGTGGATCTACATCTGCCAGCCGCAGCACAACCGCTACTACAACGACATGATGAAGATCATCGGTCGCGACGACCTGGTCGACAGCCCGGATTTCGCCACCATCGAGAACATCAAGGCCAACAACCTGCAGCCCGATCTCATCAAGATCCTCGAAGAGGGCTTTGCGAAGAAGGAACTGGACGAGTGGCTGCCCATCCTGTCCGAGTGGCAGGTGCCGAGCCAGAAGGTCTTCCGCTTCACCGACATCATCAAGGACGAGGAAGCCTACGTCAACGACGCCATCCGCAAGGTCGAGTACAAGGCGTTCGGCGAGCACGCGCTGCCCACCACCCCGATTCGCTATGCGAGCTTCGGCGATCCCCCGGTAGTGCTGTCCAAGCCCATCGGCTACCACACCGCCGAGTACCTGCAAAAGTACGGCTACACCGACGAGCAGATCGCGGAACTGGAAGCAAACGGCGCTGTCAAGTGCTACCACGGCGAAGAGGTTCCCGACGTGGTCTTCAAGTCCCAGCGTCAGGTCGAGGGCAAGGTCGAGTGCAAGTTCTAAATTCTTGAACAGGGCATTGATTCAGAAAAAGGAGCCTTCGGGCTCCTTTTTCGCATTCGGGCACACAGATGCCATGACGTCAACGTATGGGCAGCTCCGTCGCATCGCTTGATCTCAACGCCAGTGTATTGTCGATCCAAAAACACGGTCTTAGGGCTGAAAACGGGTTTTTGGGTAGACAAAGACCGCCGCCGGCCCCCCAAAGGGAG
>NZ_DBFOSR010000088.1:0-10103 GCF_048427265.1 Paraeggerthella sp. | reverse complement strand
GCGTACGCAGCGTAGCGATCGCGCTTGTTGCGGATATGCTGGTCGAGCGGAGCCATGATGCCGAAGTTCACGTGCATGGGCTGGTAGTCCACCGTAGCAGGATCGGTCGCGTAGGCCATAAGGGCACCGAACGCCGTGTCGCGCGGAAGCTCGGGCAGGTTCTGCCCCTTCAGGAACGCCGCCGTCGACAGGGCTACGTGCAAGCCTGATCGGATAGCCTCGCAATACCCTTCGGTGCCGGCAAGCTGTCCGGCAACGAACACCGGGACCGTCGAACCGGGCAGCGCGTCAAGGCGAAGACGCAGCTGCGCATCCAGCAAGCGCGGGGCATCGACGAACGTGTTGCGATGCATCACGCCGTAACGAGCGAACTCCGCGTTCTCCAAACCGGGGATCATGCGAAACACGCGACGCTGCTCGGGAAACGTCAGGTTCGTCTGGAAACCCACCAGGTTGTAGCTCATGCCCTGCGCGTCTTCCGCCCGCAGCTGCAGGGCGGCCCAAGGCCGCCGGCCCGTGCGGGGGTCGGTCAACCCCACCGGCTTGAGCGTTCCGAACCGAGGCGCGTCCGCGCCCTTGCGGGCGATCTCCTCGATAGGCTGGCACGCCTGGAACAGGTCGCGCGTCTCGAAATCGCGCTTGATAACGCGCTCCGCGTTCACCAGCTCTTCGATGAACGCCTCGTACTCCTCGCGGCTGAACGGCGCGTTGAGGTAGTCGCCCGCGCCGGCTTCGGCGTCCTCGTAGCGGCTCTGGCGAAACAGCTTGCCGAAATCAAGGGAATCGGCCATGACGATGGGGGCCGCGGCATCGTAGAACGCCAGATGCTCTCCGCCCGTGAATCGAGCAAGGTCCTCGGCAAGCGCATCGGAGGTGAGCGGGCCCGTGGCGACCACCAGGGCGTCCGCCCCCTGCGCGTACGCCGCAAGGCCGGTCGCTTCCTCCCGAACCAGCTCGATCAAAGGATGCGCCGCGATCCGCTCGGTCACGTCGGCGGAAAAAGCGGCGCGATCGACCGCAAGCGCGCCGCCAGCGGGAACCGCGTTGCGCTCGGCTGCCGCATAAACCTGCGAGCCGAGCAGGGCAAGCTCGCGCTTGAGCATGCCGGCGGCGCTTTGCGGCTTCGTGCTTTTGAGGGAGTTCGAGCACACGAGTTCAGCGCAGTCCGACGACACATGGACGGGCGTAGACGAAACCGGGCGCATCTCCACAAGCCGAACGCGAACGCCGCGGTCGGCAAGTTGCAGCGCGGCCTCGCTTCCCGCAAGCCCGGCTCCAAGTATGGTTACCGTTGAATTAGACATGCCTGCAAGGATACCAAACCCCGGCCGCTCGCAAGGCAAAAACCGCGAAACTCCCCCGCTTCGCCGCAACAGCCCCTTCGAAGCCGCCGAAACCGGGCATGAGACCGCTCCGAACACGCGCGTCATCGGACCACCGGTCCCCACCGGCCGTCCGGATGCCGCGCGAAAAGACCCGCGCGCTCGCCTTCGACAAGCCGTCGCATGAGCCAAGGAAGCGCGTCCTCCCCGTCGCAGCACTCGCGCGCAAGATCCATCAAGCGCTCCATGCCCAAAGACTCCGCGCGCAAGGCGGCCGCCACCGGATCCTCGTCTTCCGCGCTTGTCCCTTCCGGGCAAAAGCGCTCCTGCTTCAAGCAGCCGAACAGCGAGAACAGCGCGTCCTCGAAAGTCTCGTCGTCGATCACCGGCGTCGCGCCCTGATAGAGCAATCGATTGGCGCCGCGCGACGAAGCCGCTGTGATGGCGCCGGGAACCACCAAGACGTCGCGGTTCGCAGCCAGCGCCTCGTCGGCGGTCGAGAACGTCCCGGACGGCAGCCCCGCCTCCACGATGAGCGTAGCTCGCGCGAGTCCCGCTATAAGGCGGTTCCTCGTGCGGAACTGATGAGGCAAAGGCGGTTTTTCCCATTCATGCTCGGATGCCACCGCACCGCCGGCATCGACGATCTGCTGGAACAGGCCGCTGTGCTCGGCAGGGTAAGGGCGATCGCATCCTCCGCCCAGAAACGCGACCGTAAGCCCTCCCGCATCGAGCGCCGCTCGATGGGCGGCGGCGTCGCAGCCGCGCGCGCCGCCCGACACCACGCACACGCCGCGTTCGGCGGCGATGCGCGCGAACCGCTGCGCACAACCGCGCCCATAAGGGGTGGCCTTGCGGGCTCCCACGATGGCGATCCCCTCCTGCAAAGCATCTGCGCTGCCAACGACGTACAGCTTCTTCGGCGGGTTGGATACGACCGCAAGGGCCTTCGGGTAGGCACCTCTGCCCAGTTCGAGCACGTGCCGCGGACCCGAAAGAGGCCGCCCCTGCATGCGCGCGCTCATGATTCCCCTTCCCGAAGCCTGAATCCCACCGCTTCGCACAAATGCCGTCGCTCCACGCGATCGCGCTCCTCCATGTCCGCCACCGTGCGCGCCAGCGCAAGCGTGCGCATGATGGCCCGGCCGCTCATGCGGCTCGCCTGGGCAACCTCTTCGAGGAACTTCTCGTCGTCGTCCGAAAGGCCGCAGGCCCGCACAAGGGCCTCCGACGTATCGGGCCTGCTCTCGGCGGCTCGCGCGCGCCTCCACGACGAGAACTCCCGCGCCCGCAGCACGTCGCGGCGCAGTTCTTCGGAGCCGGTCCCGCACCCGGTTGCCAGCACCTCGCCTGGAGGTATGCGGCGCACGTCGATATGTACGTCGATGCGATCCATGATGGGCCCGCCGATGCGCCCTTGGTACAACTTGATCTGACGCTGAGAGCACGTGCACGGCTCCTCCTCGTCGCCGTAGTACCCGCATGGGCACGGGTTCGACGCCGCCACCAGCATGAACCGAGCCGGAAAGTCGATGTTGCCGTCCGCCCGCGTAACCGTAACCCGGCCCGCCTCCAAAGGCTGGCGTATCCCCTGAAGCGCCGAAGGCGAAAACTCCGCCAACTCGTCCAAGAACAGAACGCCGTTGTGGGCCAAGGTTATCTCGCCCGGGCGAACGGGAGACCCGCCTCCGACCAAACCCGCCAGCGTAGCCGAGTGATGAGGCTTCCGAAACGGGCGCGCGCCACCGAGCACGGCTTCCAGGCTTTCCCCCGCCACCGAATGCACCACCGCCGTTTCAAGCGCCTCGTCTTTCGACAAAGGAGGCAGAATGGAGGGCAGCCTCGAGGCCAGCATCGTCTTGCCCGAGCCGGGAGGACCCATCATGAGCACCCCATGGCCTCCAGCCGCAGCTATTTGCAAGGCCCGCTTCGCCATGCTGTGGCCCGCAATGTCGCGAAAGTCGGGCAATGCCTCGCTGCCCTTGGCAAGCCGCCCGGTCATGACGGGAAACGGAAGCGTACGGAAGTCGGAAAGGCTCTGTACACAGCGATGCACCACGCCTTTGACGGCGTACAGCCCCTCGGAGGGCGCGGCAGCCAACGCGCAGCCTAACCGCTTCGCGCACAGCGCGTGAGCGAGCAGGCCGGCAACCGGCCTGACCGCACCCTCCAACGACAGCTCCCCCACGAACAAGACCCCTTCCGCCGCCTGCGGGTCCACCTGCCCCGTAGCGCACAAGATGCCCGCAGCAATGGGCAGGTCGAACCCCGTTCCCGTCTTCCTGAGCGTGCCCGGAGCAAGGTTCACCACCACTTTGCTCGCAGGCATCGTAAACCCGCATGACCGCAGCGCGGCCTTTACGCGCTCCCGCGACTCCTGCACCGACGCGTCGGCCATCCCCACGATAGCGAAACCGGGGATCCCGTTCGAAACGCTTACCTCGACGTCCACCGCCACCGCCTCGACGCCGCGAACCGCAGCGGCGAGAACCGTGCAGCGCCCCCTCGCAGCCATCATGACGAATACGCGTTGATGTGATGGCGGATCATAGCGCGATCGGGCGCAACCAGCACGATGGAGACCACGTCGAAGCGCACCGGCACGTCGACCACGTCGTAGTCCCTCAAAAACAAAGCTGCTATGTTCTCGTAGCGCTTTCGCTTTTCAGGGTCCACCGCCTCCGAGGGAAACCCCTTCTCGCAGCTCGACCGCGTTTTCACCTCCACGAACACCACCCACTCTTCATCTCGCGCGATGATGTCGGCTTCCCCCGCCGAGCACGTCCAATTCCGCTCGACGATCTCGTAGCCCCGTCGATACAGGAACCGGGCAGCGGCATCTTCGCCGCGCTTCCCAAGCTCGATGTTGTGCGAGTCGGCGCCCGCAGCGGCGCCCGATCCCTTCTTGCGCCCCCGACCTCGCTTCCTCCCCCGATCGTCCCCTGAACGAGCCTCCAGGCTCGTTTCCTCGTCGCGCGCCGGCGCCGCAACCTGCTCGGCAACTCCCGTTCGATCTTCCATGACCGTTCCCCCTTTCGTCGTGGCTCTATCATAGCGAGCGCACCTAGCGGAAACATGACGTGCGTCTAGCGCCGACCCTGCGCGAATCTGCTCGAATCAGCGCGGGTTCCAGCCAAGATGCAGCGCGTTTCGCGCGCGAACCCAGCAAGAATCCAGCGCGTTTCCAGCGCGCTTCCAGCACGAATCAAGCAGGATTGAAAACATCCAGGTCAGACAAGGGGAAACCAAAAGGATGCCGTCCGGGGTCCGCGGTTGATGCAGTCCGGCGCGCGAAGCCCTGCGCGCCGCATTCCGCGCTCTGCGTCAACGCCCGATCAACCCCGGCAGCGGCGGGCGGAAATGCAACGAGCCCCGTCGAAGCATCCGACGGGGCTCGGGGAGAAACCGTTAGAACAAAGCAGGCTGCGTGAACGCCGTGCAGAACGAGACGCGATGGATGGGCGTCAAGCCGTACCGCTTGATTGCCTCGATATGCGCGGCGCTCGCATACCCTTTGCACGAATCGAATCCGTAAGCCGGATACTCTTCGGCGTAACGGCACATGAGCGCGTCGCGCTCCACCTTGGCCACAATGGAAGCCGCAGCGATGGAGGCGCAGCGGCCGTCTCCCTTCACCACGTTCACTTCGCGCGGATCCATGCGCAAGGGATTGCCGTCAAGCAGAATCACATCGGGACGCGCGCCCGCGCGCTCCACGCTTGCAACGGCCCTCCGAAAAGCCGTGACCAAACTTGCAGTCATGCCGCACGCATCGATGTCGGCAGGCTCCACGTACTCGACCGTCCAAACGATCGCCGCCTCTTTGATCTGAGCGGCTATACGCTCCCGCGCCTCGGGCTTGACCTGCTTCGAATCGTTCAACCCCTCGATAACGGGCTCGTCGGGGAGCACGACCGCCCCTACGGCCAACGGGCCCGCCAAAGGACCTCGCCCCACTTCGTCAAGCCCCACGATCACCCGCGCGCCGCGCGCTGCGGCCAGCTCGCGCTCGTACGCGTACATCGAAGCCAATCGCTCGCGCTCGGCAGCCTGCGCCGCAAGACGCTTGCGCGCGCTCTCCATAGCGGCGAGCACCCCTTTGCGCGTCTCAGCCGCCAGAGAGCGCTCCAGCACGGCGAACTCGGCTTCGTCAGCCTGCTGCAATCGTTGCTTTATGTCGGCTACCGTCAGTCCCATGCGTTCCCTCTCCCTCTCCGATTTCTATCGGCGCTCCCGCATCATAGCAGAAGCGCCGCATGCAAAAGAAGAACCCCTCGCTCCGTGTGAAACGAGGGGTTCTTGTACAGGTTGCTTCGCAGAGCTTAGCGGAAAGACTTCTCCTTGATTTTGGCAGCCTTGCCCACCTTGTTGCGCAGGTAGTAGAGCTTAGCGCGACGCACGTCACCGCGACGGACGACCTCGATCTTCTCGATCTTGGGGGAATGCACGGGGAAGGTGCGCTCCACGCCGATGGAGAAGCTGATCTTGCGGACGGTGAACGTCTCGCGGTTCGAAGCGCCCTGGCGGCGGATAACGTCGCCCTGGAACACCTGAACGCGCTCGCGGTTGCCCTCGACGATGCGGTAGTGGACCTTCACGTTGTCGCCCACGTTGAATTCGGGGACGTCCTGCTTGATCTGCTGCTGTTCAATGGCGCGAATGATATCCATGACCCGTTCCTTCTTATATGTTCAGTGAAAACTCGTTCGTGTTGTCTCATAAAGACACGATTGGACAGTATACCTCGATGTGCTTCTGCTTGCAAGGCAATTCCTTGCCTTATTCGGAAAAACTTGCCTACCTCCAAACCCCGCCTAGAAAAGCATGAGCACCGCGTACGCGGCGACGCCCGATACGGCGCACCACAGAAGAGACTTGGTCTTCCATGCCACCAGCGCAACCACCAGCGCGGCAACCAAAGGAGCGGCGGCAGGCCAGAGGCCCGCGTCGAACATCCCAGGCGTGAGCAGGTCGTTCGCCACCAATGCGGCAAACGCCGCCGGCGGTATGAACCCAAGCGCGCGCTCGACGTTCTCGGGCAGGTTGCGCCCCTTGAGCACGAACAGGGGAACCACGCGGCATATCAGCATGGTCACCGCGCAGCACGCGAACACGACGAAGAAGTCGCCCCATCCCATGGCTTCCATTATCCGCGCCCCCTTGCCCACGTGAACAGCAGCGCCGCAGCAACGCCCGCAAGCGACCCCACGAGGATCGCCGGACCGCCGAAGCCCGCAGCCTTGCACGCGAACACGCCCAGCACGGCCACGCCCGCGGCTATCATGTTAGCGGCCGACACCTTCTGGGTGACCAGCAGGCAGATGAAGATGGAGGTCATGGCGAACGCCGCAATGGCCAGCGGAATGCCGATGGCGTTGCCCACGAGCACGCCCACCACGTTCGAAAGCGCCCAAGAGCTTTGGGAGAACAGGTTCACCATGGTGGCGCGGCCGACCGACCACTCCCCCTCGGCGAACTTCGACACGTTCACCCCGTAGCTTTCGTCGGTCACGGTAGCCGCGAACAGGAACGACAGGCGCTTCCTCACGCCGCGGCACGCCGGCGCGAACGCCGCCGAGTAGAGCATCTGGCGCGTGTTGACCAAAGAAACGCTCGCGATGATGGATGCGACGGGCGAAGCCGCCAGCCACATATTGGGAATCATGAACTGGCCCGCACCGGAATAGAACAGCGCCGAAAGCAAGAACACCTGCAAGGCGTTCAGTCCGATGGAGTCGCACAGGATGCCGCAGGGAATGCCGATGGCAACGTAGCCCAACATGATGGGCAACGCCGCTTGAAACGACTGTTTTATGTGATCCCCGGTAAGCATAGCGTCCCGATTATACAAGTTTTGTGCAGATGCGCAATGGGGGAATCTCGCTTGCCGTCAGCTTGCCGCCAGGAAGCCCGATTTGCAGCGAACGCAACGGATTGTCGCCCGAAACGTACGGAATCGAAGAGAAAAGCGTACGTTTCGGGCGACAATCCGCCAGCGTGAACGCATCAGCGCGAAACGGCCGCGCAGGGCGAGCAGCAAACCGCGTACCAACGCGCTGCGCATCAAAAATGCAGGGAATGCGGAATGAAAAGCTGCTGGTAGAGGTTCTTGGCGTAGCGGTCGGTCATGCCGGCCACGTAATCGGCCACGGCGCGCAGGTCGTCGCTTTCGGGAATGTCGCGGTACTCGCGCGGCACCTCTTCCACGTGATCGACGTAGTAATCGAACAAATCCTCGATAAGGTGCGTCGCCTTCTCCACCTCGACCGTGACGGTCGGCGCGGTGTACACGCGCTCGAACAAAAACTCCCGCAGCTCCATCATCGCGTCCCATACCGTGCTGCTCATGCGAATGTCGTCGACCGCGGCGGAGGTCTCCACCATGTCACGCACGAGGGTCTCTATGCGCGTAGAGTGATCGGACCCTAAAACGGCGTGCGTGGCGGCGGGCAGGTCGGACTCGGAAAGGACGCCCGCGCGAATAGCGTCGTCGATATCGTGGTTCACGTAGGCGATCCGATCCGCCGTGCCGACGATGCGGCCCTCCAGCGTTTCGGCCCGAAGATCGCCCGTGTGGTTGAGGATGCCGTCGCGCACCTCGGCCGTGAGGTTCAAGCCCTTCCCGCCGTTTTCGATGCGCTCGACCACGCGCAGGCTCTGCTCGTTGTGCCGGTACAGCGCCGCTGCCTGAGAAGACGTCGGATCGATGCCCTTGTGGCGGGCAAGGCAGCGCGCCAAGGCCGACTCTCCCGTATGCCCGAACGGCGTGTGCCCCAGGTCGTGCCCGAGCGAGATGGCCTCGGTAAGGTCTTCGTTCAAGCCCAGGGAACGCGCGATGGTCCGCGCGATCTGAGCCACTTCGAGCGTATGCGTGAGGCGCGTCCGAAAATGATCGCCCTCCGCCGCCAGGAACACCTGGGTTTTATGCGAGAGCCGGCGAAACGCCTTCGTGTGCAGGATCTTGTCGCGGTCGCGCTGGTAATCGGTGCGCAGAACGTCCGGCTCGGCCGAGCGATCCCGGCCTTCGCTCTGATCGGCGAACGCCGCATCTGCGGAAAGCGTCTCGTGTTCTCGCTGCTCTTGGTCTTCGCGATGGATGACATGCATGGAATCCTCCTTGCAACCGACGTCCTGAACGGCATTGTACCAGATGCAGCGCCGTTTCATCAGGGGAAACGAAACGACGAGACAGGACTTGAAGCGGGCTTGAAGCGAAGCAGGAGGCAAGCTGGCGGCCCCTGCCCCGCCTTGTCGCCTAGTCCGACAGCTCGTGCGGCAAGAAGACGCCTCGCTCGGTGACGATGCGGGAAACGTAGCGCGCGGGCGTCACGTCGAACGCCGGGTTCCACACGTCTACGCCGTCGATGGGGCAAGGCAGCACTTCGGACGGATCGCGCTCCTCGATGGGGACGAGCGAACCGTCCGAAATGGAGAAATCGATGGTAGAAGTAGGAGCCGCCACGTAGAAGGGAACGTTGTGCTCGGCGGCCAGCACGGCAACGCCGTACGTGCCTATCTTGTTGGCCACATCGCCGTTGGCGGCGATGCGATCGGCCCCAACGACAACGGCGTCCACCTGGCCCTTCGCCATAAGGCTTGCCGCCATGCCGTCGCAGATGAGCGTGGTGGGAACGCCCGCGCGGGAAAGCTCCCAAACGCTCAGTCGCGCGCCCTGCCCCACCGGCCTGGTCTCGTCCGCGTACACCCGCTCGATCCCGCCGCGCTCGGCCGCCGCGTACACCACGCCGAGCGCCGTGCCGTAGAACACGGTCGCCAAGCTGCCGGCGTTGCAGTGGGTGAGCACCCGCGCGCCCGCAGGAAGCAGGGACGCCCCGTGCGCGCCGATGGCCCGGTTCGCCGCCTCGTCCTCGACTTCCATGCGCTTCGCTTCGCCGAACAGAGTCTCGGCGACCTCGGACGGAAGCGCGCCCTCCCGCAGCGCCTCGCGCGCAAGAGCCGCGACGCGCCCGACGCCCCAGGCAAGGTTGACCGCCGTGGGCCGAGCGCCCGCAATCCGCTCGGCAACCGACTCGAGCAGCTCCCAGAAGCGCGGACCCTGCTCGGCGCATCCATGCGACGCGGCCTCCGGTGCTCCTTCGTTGCATGCCCACGCAGCCACCGCGGCCGCCCCCGCTACGCCGATAGCCGGCGCGCCGCGCACCGCAAGCGTCTTGATAGCCCGCACGACGGCACGCCAATCATGCGTGCGGACTATGGAAAGCTCGCCCGGCAGCAGGCGCTGGTCCACGTACGCGAAGCACGCGCGACCGTCGCCGTCGCGTTCGAGCTCGACGGTGCGCGGCAATCGGTCAAGACGGAGGGGCTGGCTCATGAAAGGTCCTTTCTTCGGTTGCAGCATTGTAGCGCACCGCAAGCCTCGCGCGCTAACCGAGAAGCTGCTGGCAGACCCACGCGCCGTATTCCCCCGACCACATGGTTTCAAGCTGGTAGAACGCCAAATCCCAATCGAACCCGTTCTCGAACGCAAGCTCCAGGTAGTTGAGGGACCGCACGGGCGCATCGGCCGCGCCCGCCCGCTCGTCGGCGCGCAGTTGCGCCGCAAACGTGTAGGAGCACGTGGGACAGTTCGAAACCAGCACGGCCGCGCCGGCGCCCGAAGCCTCGTCGTCGAGGATGCGGTGCGCCCGCCGCGCGCACAGGTCGGGGTCGACAAGGGAAACGGCGCCGCCCGCGCCGCAGCAAAGGGCACGTTGCCCGCAATGGGGAAGCTCGCAAAGCGCGCCTTCCTCGAACAGGGAGCGAAGCGGACCCCCGAACGCG
>NZ_DBFOSR010000087.1:0-11139 GCF_048427265.1 Paraeggerthella sp. | reverse complement strand
GACGCCAAGCGCGACGCGAGCCTGCCCGTCCACAGCATCGTGGAGGCGTACACGGGCGGCACGGCGTTCGCCTGGTACGGCATGCGCGACTACCCGCGCCTGAAGAGGGTCATCCTGGCCAAGCTGGCCCAGGGCGGCCAGAAGGCCAAGAAGTCCTTTATCTTCCGCGCCAGCAAGGCGCAAGCGGATCTGCTTGACGAGTACTGATAGTCTATTTGTGCAAAGGACCCGCTTATGCTGCAATAAGCGGGTCCCCCTTTTCCCGATGCCGAAATGGGGCTGGCATCGGCGCCCCTCGCTCCCAATTCGCGATACGTTAAGTAACGACTTGCATTGAAGCGGAGGCACTTGGGGTATTATAACCTCAGTAAAGGCGTTTTCCCGACTGTTAGGGGGCTTCAATGGAGCAACTTATACGCCGGCGGTCTGCGTTTCTTTCTGACGTGGCCGTTCATTTCTTAGGGGATTACCATGAAAGCTAATTCTGACACACAAGGCACGCTTAAAAAGGTAGCCGTATCGTCCTTTCTTGGCAACTTCATCGAATGGTTCGATTACGCTACGTACTCGTACTTCGCGATTGTGATCGCAAACGTGTTCTTCCCGAACGACGACCCGGCACTTGCGCTTATGCAAACGTTCGCCGTGTTCGCACTGTCGTTCCTTCTGCGCCCGATCGGCGCTATCTTCTGGGGCAGCATGGGCGACAAGAAGGGTCGCAAGTGGGCGCTGTCCACTTCGATCTTCTTGATGACGGGCGCCACGTTCTGCATTGGCTTGCTGCCCGGCTACCTGACCATCGGCTTGGCGGCTCCCATCATGCTGCTGTTGCTCCGCATGGTTCAGGGCTTCTCGGCTTCTGGCGAATACGCAGGTGCTGCAACGTTTTTGGCCGAGTATGCGCCGAAGGACAAGCGCGGCGTGTACTGCTCGCTCGTACCGGCGTCGACGGCGGTCGGCTTGCTGGTCGGCTCGACGTTCGCCACCATCATGTACTCGGTGCTTCCTACCGAGGCCGTGAACGATTGGGGCTGGCGCATTCCGTTTTTGCTGGCCGGTCCGCTTGGCTTGATTGCGCACTACATTCGTACCAAGCTTGAGGATTCTCCGACGTATCAGGAGATGCAGAAGGCCATCGACAAAACCGACGACTCGAACCATCCCATTCGCGACCTGTTCCGCCATCACTCCAAGGAGCTTTTCATCTCCTTCGGCGCCTGCGTGCTGAACGCAGTGGGCTTCTACGTGGTGCTTACGTACCTGCCCGTGTATCTGGAGACGGCCGTGGGCATGGATCCGAGCCAGTCGTCGCTGATCACTACTATCAGCTTGATCGTGTACGTGGCGTTCATTTTCGGAAGCGGTCATTTGTCCGACAAGTTCGGCCGCAAGAAGATGCTGATCATTGCGTGCGTGTCGTTCATCGTTTTGACGGTGCCGGCGTTCATGCTGCTCAACACGGCCGACTTCTTCATCGTTTTGGCTGTTGAGCTGGTGCTCTGCTTGGCGCTGACCATCAACGACGGTACGCTGTCCAGCTATCTGACCGAGACGTTCCCCACGGCTGTGCGCTACACCGGTTTCGCGCTGTCCTTCAATATGGCCAATGCGATCTTCGGCGGATCGGCTTCGTTTATCTCTACGGCGCTGATCGCCGCCACCGGATCCAACCTGGCTCCGGCGTGGTACATGGTGGGCGTGTCCTGCCTGGCGCTTGTTGCAATGATTCTGTCGCACGAGCACACGGGCAAGGATCTGGCCGACGTATAGGCTCTTTGAGCTGCTGTTTTAAGGGTTGTGCTTGCTGCACAACAAGGCATGAAAGAAGCGGCGCCGTTCGAGCTTGCTGGCTCGAACGGCGTCCGTGCACAAGGCGGCGCGAAGGCGTGCCGCCGAGGTGATGGAGGGCCTATGAGCGAGACAACGCAAACGCCTAAATCGTTGAAGGCGCAAATCACGCGCACATCGTTGGTTCTTGCGGCCGCGGCGCTTTTGCGCGAGCAGGGACCGAAGGCGGTCACGTACCGCAAGGTGGCGAAATGGGCAGGGGCCGCATCGTCCTCGGTGGGCTACTACTTTGATTCCGTGACACAGCTTCTTCATGAGGCGGGCCGTTACAACATACAGCTTTGGGCGGAGCGTGCGGAGAAGGCTGCGTCGGCGGCGGAGGGCATGGAGGTCGAAGAGTGCCGCAAGCATGTGGTTGACCTGCTGATTCGCGCGTGCTTGCCGGATGACAGCGTTGTTCCTTCGGCTCACTACGCTCAGCTGATCGCCGCTGCCGAATCCGAGGTGGTTACCGAAGCGTACCAGAAGGGCCGCGTTTCGTTGGACGCCGCTATTGGTCGCATTCTCTCGCACGCGCAGATCGACATGCCGCCGCGTATGGTGGGCACCATCGTGGACGGCGCTGCCGTAGCCGCCATTTCCGAAGGCTACGACGTGTCTTCGTTCGCATCCGAGCTGCTTGCTTCGGCGATCGAGGTGTACGGGCGCGCCGCCCGGTAGCAAGCAATCTACAGCCAACGTTTCAGCGACGGGAAGGTTAACGCCTTCCCGTCGCTGCTTTTGCGACTCCCTCCTTTGATACAACGGTTGCAGGCACGCGCGACCGTGCGCTCGCGTGCTGATTTGCGGCAATCCGTAGAAGCGCGCGCAGGTGCAAAGGAAGGAGTGAAGCAGTATGAGCGAACCTCGTCGACAAGCGGCAGCTGCCGCAGCCGATCCGGGTCCCGTAGGCAAAGCGAGCAGGCCCTCGTTTACGCGATCCCTGACGTTCTTCGGGTTCTTCGCTATCACCGCATCCATGGTGATGACGGTGTACGAGTACCCCTCGTTCGCCTCGTCAGGTTTTCAGCTGGTGTTCTTTTTGATCATCGGCGGAATTCTGTGGTTTCTGCCCGTTGCGATGTGCGCGGCGGAGATGGCCACGGTCAAGGGGTGGGAATCGGGCGGCATTTTTGCCTGGGTCGGCAACACGCTAGGGAGGCGTTGGGGCTTTGCGGCCTTGTTCTTCCAATGGTTCCAAATTACCGTAGGGTTCGTGACCATGGCGTTTTTCATCTTGGCGGCATTGGCGTACGTGGTCAAATGGGACGCGCTGTACGACAACCCGTTGGTGATGTTCTTCGGCGTGGCGGCCATCGTATGGATTCTTACGTTGACGCAGCTGGGCGGCACGAAGTTCACGGCGCGCATTTCGAAGGTCGGCTTCATCGGCGGCATTCTGGTGCCGGTCTTGGTGCTGCTCGTAGGGTTGATCTACTACTTCGCCACGGGCGGCGTATCTCAGATCACCATGGATGCTGCCACGTTCGTTCCCGATTTCACGAAGGTTGACACGCTGGTTATTTTTGCGTCGTTCATCTTGGCGTACATGGGCGTCGAGGCATCGGCTTCGCACGTGAACGAGCTGCAGAACCCGAACCGAAACTACCCGTTGGCCATGATCGTTCTAGCGGTGCTGACCATCGCGTTGGACGCGCTAGGCGGGCTGGCCGTTGCCACCACGTTGCCGGCATCCGTTCTGGACGGCAACCTATCGTTCGGCGTGATCGAGGCGTTCCGCGCTATCTTCGTGACGCATATCGGCCCTTCTATGGAATGGGTCGTGTTCGTGGTTGCCCTGTTGCTGGCGTTGGGCGTTTTGGCGGAGATTTCCGCATGGATCGTGGGCCCGTCGCGCGCGCTTCTGGATACCGCGCACGACGGCATTCTTCCGCCGTCGTTCAAAAAGGTGAACAAGCATGGCGTGAGCGTGAAGACGGTCGTGATTCAGGCGATCATCGTAACCGTGTGGGACGCGGTGCTGTGCGGCTCCATCGCGCTTTCCGGCGGCTCGAGCTCGTCGGTGGGGTACCTGACGGCTATCGGCTTGACGGTGGTCATTTACCTGGTGGGATACGTGCTGTTCTTCCTGGGGTACTTCGTCCTTATTTTCAAGAAGAAGAACCTGCAGCGGTCGTTCCAGCTTCCCGGAGGCACGCCGTTCAAGGCTGTTGTGGCGGGGGCGGGGCTGTTCATGACGGTGGCAACGCTGATCATATCGTTCTTCCCGTCGTCGAACCTTTCGGATCAGGCGAACCTCGTGTACCAAACAACGCTGGTGGTGGCGTTCGCGGTCTCGGTGGCTATTCCGTTTGCGATTTACGCGCTGCGGCACCGGTGGGCGCCGGAAGAGGCTGCTTCCGACGGCCCTGCGGGGCCGGGAGCAGCGGCGGGCACGGGCGTGTCCGGCGGTGCGGGCGTTGCGGCTGCTGCCGCGAATGCGCGCTCCCAGGACTTGGCGCGCGGCAATGACAAGCACCATACAACAAAGGATGCATAGGAGGCTCATCATGGACAAGCAATCTACTACGAGCAAGATTTTGGAGAACATGGACGAGGGAACGCGCTACTTGACGCCTATCTTCGGGTCCGAGGCAAGCGATGCGCAGATGCCGCTCATGAAGATGAACGACAAGCCGGTCGAGCCGCGCATCGCTTACGAGATGATCAAGGAATACCTGTCCATCGAAGGCAACGCAACGCAGAACCTCACCACGTTCTGCCAGACGTACATGGAGCCCATGGCCACGAAGATCATGGCCGAGACCATGGAGAAAAACGCCATCGACAAGGACGAATACCCCATGACGGCCGACTTGGAGAACCGTTGCGTGGCCATGATCGGCGACCTGTGGCATGCCGATCCGAACGAGCAGCCCATGGGCACGTCGACCGTCGGGTCGTCCGAGGCATGCATGCTGGGCGGCTTGGGCATGCTATTCCGGTGGAAGAAGCTGGCTGCGGCAGCCGGGGTGGACATCTATTCCGCCACGCGTCCGAACCTGGTCATTTCGTCGGGTTATCAGGTGTGTTGGGAAAAATTCTGTCGCTACTGGGATATCGAGATGCGCCTGGTTCCGCTTGAGAAGGACCATCTGTCGCTCAACATGGACACGGTCATGAGCTATGTGGACGACTACACCATTGGCATCACGGCAATTCTGGGCATTACGTACACCGGCAAATTCGACGACGTGAAGAAGCTGGACGAACTGGTGGAGACGTACAACCAGGAGCACCCGAAGCTGCCGATTCGCATCCACGTGGACGGTGCGTCGGGCGGTATGTTCGCGCCGTTCGTGGAGCCTGACCTGGAGTGGGATTTCCGCTTGAAGAACGTGTGGTCCATCAACTGCTCCGGGCATAAGTACGGCCTGGTTTATCCGGGCATCGGCTGGGTCGTCTGGCGCAGCAAGGAAGCGCTGCCCGAGGACTTGATCTTCTGGGTGAGCTACCTGGGCGGCGAAGAGGCAACCATGGCCATCAACTTCTCGCGCTCGGCTTCCCAGATTGTGGGGCAGTACTACGTGCTGATGCGCAACGGCTTCGAGGGGTTCCGGGAAATCCAGGAACGTACGCTTGACGTGGCCCGCTACCTTGCCGCCGAGATCAAGGACATGGGCATGTTCGAGCTGTACGAAGATGCTGGCCACATTCCCATTGTGTGCTGGGGTTTGAAGGAAGATGCGGACGTGGCGTGGTCGCTGTACGACCTGTCCGATCGTCTGCGCATGAACGGGTGGCTGGTGCCCGCGTACCCGATGCCCGCCGACCTGCAGGAAACGACAGTGCAGCGCGTGGTGGCGCGCCAGGACTTCTCGATGCAGCTGTGCGTCAAGCTGGTGGAGGACATCAAGAAGGAAATCGATACGCTGAGCAAGGCTCGATTCGTGACGGGCAACACGCAGGGCGTCATCAACACCGGGTTCGATCATGGCGGGCGCAGCGCCGCCAGCGTAAGCGGCAAGACGGAGGACGCGGCCAAGGCGAAGTAGGGGCCGCGGCTTCCGCAGGATTGCAAGTGCCCCGGCCTGCGTTGGCCGGGGCACTTGTGCGTGCAGGCAACGTACGGGATGGCAACGTGCGGGATGGCAGCCTGCGTGCAAGCAACGTGCGGGATGGCAACGTGCGTGCGGGCAGCCTGCGTGCAAGCAGCGTACGGGATGGCAACCTGGGTAGCGTCCCGCGGAGGGCTCGAAAATGGCAGAGATTCCGAGGTTTGTGGCTTTTAGCTCGCGACGACGCGCACGAAAAGGGAAGATGAAATCTGCGACCAGGCATTATGTAATCACTTGCTCGCTATAGGCGGAATTTCTCGCGTTCATGAGCCACAAACCTTCTAATCTCTGCCAAAAAGTGTATGATGCGCGTATGGTTGTGATCATCGGATACGAATCGGCTCTGGAATACTGGCGCACGGTCGGCCCTCGATTCCTGCAGGGGTTGAAAAAGCGCCGGTCAGCCACCGCACGCGCTCGAAAAGCGCTGCAGGCGCAGGAGAGGCCGCGTCTTTCTGCGGGCAATCGTCGACCGGGCGGATGCAGTATTCCGGTGCATGCGCTCGTCGGCAGCGCATCGGCGCGGACTCAAACGGGGAGCATCGTCTGTCACGTGCGAAGCTCGTTGCCGGAAGAGTCGGTGGTGGACGCGGGGCAAGGATTCTTCGTGAGCACGCCGGAATTTTGCTTTTTGCAGATGGCGAGCAAGCTGAGCCTTGCTCGGCTCATCCAGCTTGGCTGCGAGCTCTGTGGTACGTACGTTCATGTTGACAGCGGTCCGGCGGTTCGACGGGAGGCTCCGCTGACGTCGGTCGCCAAGCTGCGAGCGTTCGTCGAGAGTGCAGAGTACGCCTATGGGCGCACGGAGGCGCTGCGCGCGTTGGGCTTCGTGATGGAGAACGCCGCGTCTCCGATGGAGACCGTGCTGGCGCTTCTGCTGTGCCTGCCGTATCGGCTGGGCGGATACGGGATCGAGAAGCCGCAGTTTAACTACCGTGTGGACGTGCCTACCCATATAAGGAAACTCGCGGATCGAAGGTACTGCGAATGCGATCTGTGCTGGCCGGGCTCGAATCTAGCGGCCGAATACGATAGCGCGCGGTACCATCTCGATCCCGAGCGGCAGGAGAGCGATGCGCGCCGGCGCGGAACGCTCGTCTCGCTGGGATTCACCGTGCTGACCGTCTCGCGAAAGCAGGTGATGGATGGCGGCGCGTTCAACCGGCTTGCCCGTCAGATAGCGAACCTGACGGGCAAGCGGCTGCGCTACGTCGATCCCGAGTTCACTCGAGCCCACCTCGCGCTGCGCGAGGAGTTGCTTCGGGGGATGCTCGTCGAGGAAGAGGCGTGACCGCTTATCCGAAGAACATGAAGCCGAAGTAGCCGAGGCAGGCGCCGACCGAGGCTCCGATAAGCATGAACAGGGCGGTTTTAAGCGGACGATGCTCGCGAGCGCGCCTGCTGCTTCGGCAGTCCCGGTCGACGGGCTGACCTTTTTGGAAGGCCAGGAGCTCGCGGTACGTCACCAAGTCATGCTGCTTTTTAAGGCGCTCGGCTGCAATGGCGGCCGCCATGGCAACGCCGTAGAGCAAGAGAGCGATGATCGTGCTGGGCACGATGCCCCAGCCCCAAAACGAGATGCCCCCTACGACCATCACCACGGCTGCAAGGGCGAACGCGAGCATGACGAGTCCCAGGGCGTTCAGTTTCTTTCCGTCGTGTTCGACTGCTTCTTTCATGGCTTCCATGTCTCCTTTGATCAGTTCGTCGATAGTGACGTCGAACAGAACGCTTAGGAGCAGCAGGCTTTGCACGTCGGGATAGGTCTTGTCGGTTTCCCAGTTCGAGACGGTTTGCCGTGATACGTAGATCTTGCCGGCCAAATCTTCCTGGGACAATCCTCGTTGCATCCGATACCGCTTGATTTGCTTGCTTAGTTCCACGCGCGTCCTTTCGACGGCTAAGAGACTGCCATGATGTTGGCCATGGTACCACCAAATGATTTCGACATAGGCTTCCGCGGATCGAGGATTTGCTGTCAAAAGGTTTTTGCATGCGTATGACCTGGGAAAATAAAACCCTCTTACGTTCGGGACGCGTTTGCGAGCCAAGCGTAAGAGGGCGTGAAAAGATAGGGGACGCGCGTTGCCGCCGGCGCGGTCGATGCTAGTCGAACTGCCTCAAGGCCGTGCTCAGGCGTGCAAGGCCTTCGCGCAGCGTGGCTTCTGCGGCGCAGTATCCCAAGCGCGCGCCGCGCGGCAGCTCGAAGCGACTGCCGGGAACCAGCAGCACGCCTTGATCGCGCAGCAGGTCGATGCAGAACTGCTCGTCGTCTACGGGAATGTCAAGCTGGATGTAGGATGTGGACACCGCTTTGGGCGGCACCCAGGAAACGCGCGGCTCGTTGTCGATCCACTCTTGGGCGATAGCCAGGTTGTTCAGCACGATGGCCCGGTTGCGCTCGAGCACCTTCTCGCGGTTCTTCAGTACGTGCACGGCAAGGGCGTCGTTGAACACGCCGTCGCAGATCATCGTGTAGTCGCGGTACACGCGGAAGCGATCGACCAATTCCGTGTCGTTGGAGACGATCCACCCGATACGCGCGCCCGGCACCGAGTACGTTTTGGAAAGGCTGTTGGACACCACGGCCTTGTCGTACAGGTCGGCCATGGAAACGAACGACTCCGTATCCTGCAAGGGGAGGTACACTTCGTCGGACAGCACGTACGCGCCTACCGAGCGCGCGATGTCGGCAATCTGCTGCAGCATGTCGGCCGAGAGCACGGTGCCCAAGGGGTTGCTGGCGTTGTTGATGCAGATGAGCTTCGTGTTGGGGCGTATCAGCTGCTCGAGTTCGCGGATGTCCGGGTTCCAGTCGTACTCCTGGCGGATGTGCCAGTACTCCACTTCGGCACCAAGCGTGCGCGGAATCTCGTACAGCGGCTGGTAGGTGGGGTATTCCGCAATCACGTGATCGCCGGGTTCCACCAGCGCCATGAGCGCCAGCAGGTTCGCGCCCGTTGCGCCGTTGGTTTGCAGGATGTTGTCCGGATTGCCAGCGCGGTACAGCTTGGCCACTTCGGCTTTGAATTCGGGCGATCCTTCGATCCAGCCGTAGTTCATCTTCTCACGGTTCAGGCGCTCGTAGAACGTGGCGCCTTCCTCGTTGTCGAGCGCCAAAATCTCCCCCATGGTCATAGACGCGATGGTGGATTGGGCTATGTCGTACGTGGCGCTTTTCTCCCACACGTTGAGCCAGTCTTCCACGCCGATGGTTGCGATGTTCATGCGAAGCCCTCCTTTGTTGAAAAAGGGAGACGAGCCTGAGCCCGTCTCCCTTTGCGTGTTGGTTTGCGAATCCGGTGCGCCCGGATGCTTGCGGGGCGGGTGCGGTTAGATGGAGATGATGCCCATGCCCACCATGACCAGGGAGGCAACGCCCAGGGCAGCGATAACGCCCATGCCAACGATCTCGGACTTCTTGAGACCGACGCCCTGCTGCTTGCGCGCAGCGGCGAACACGAAGAAGCCGGGGATGTAGCCGACGCAGGTCAGAAGCAGGAAGCTCCAGCCGTTGTAGAGGCAGCCCACCACCAGGAACACGGTGGCGATGGCGCCGATGGCGAACTGGCCCCACTCCTTCTTTTCCGCGGAGTGCTTGCACTGGAACGCGGAAGCCAGCGCCCAGGTGACCACGATGGCCACCGTGCACATGCTGAACGCGAAGTTGTAGGCGTCCTGGCTGAAGATGGTGATGATCATGAACACCTGGGTGCACACGGCCACCAGCAGGAGGCTGAACTGCGGAGCGCCCTTGTCGTTCAGCTTGCCCCAGCCAGCCGGGAGCAGCTTGTGCTCGGCCATTTCGCTGGTGGTTTCAGCCGGCAGAATGGTGAAGGAAAGCCAAGAACCCAGAACGCTGATGATGATGGCGATGGAGATGAACGCGCCGCCCCAGCCCGGAGCCATTTTGTCGAACACGTACAGCATGGCGGGCTTGTCCATGGCGGCGATTTCCGTGTAGGGAAGGTAGCCGTACGGAAGCACGGACGCGCCAATGTAGATAACCAGCAGGCAGACCAGGCCGATAACGGTGGCCTTGCCGGCGTCGCTCTTCTTTTCGGCGCGAGAGGACACCACGGCAGCGCCCTCGATGCCGATGAACACCCACATCATGATGATCATGCAGTTCATGACCTGCTCGCCGATGCCGCCCAGGCCCACGGCCGTGGCGCCGTATTCGCCTGCGGCGACGGCGTTGTTGTACAGCGTGCCCCAGAAGTCGGCGGTGAACACGCCGGCGTTAAACATGAACAGGGCAAACAGGATGAAGATGCCGATGGAGGCAACCTTGCACACCATGACGATGGCGTTCAAGAACGATGCGCTTTCAACGCCGCGGATAACCAGCAGCGTGAGCAGCCACATGACCACCGAGGCGATGAGGATGCAGGGCACGGTGTTTCCCGGAAGGAAATCGGGATAGAAGTATCCCACCGTGGACATCATCATCGTTGCGAAGGCCACGTTGCCAAGCCAAGCGGAAAGCCAATAGCCCCAGCCGGAAAGGAATCCTGCCAGGGGGCCGAAGCCCTCGCTTGCGTACGTGAAAATGCCGTGCAGGTCGGGGCGCTTTGCCACCAGGTTGTTCAGCGAGAGCGCCAGCAGCAGAAAGCCGATGCCGACCACAAGCCATGCCACCAGCGCGCCGCCGGGGGAGGCGACCTGGGAAAGCTGGCCGGTCAAAGCGAAAACGCCCGAGCCGATACACGAGCTGACGACCATGCCAATCAGCCCAAACAGGCTGATGCCCTTCTTCTTTTCTTCCATTGATTCTCCTTGCTCGTCCGAGGGGGGGTAACTGTGCCCTGCATACATCAGCCCCGGTTCTCGTTCGCGTGTGGGGACCGGGGCTGATGGAGGGGGTAAAGATTAGTCTTCGCGCCAGATGGGCATGCTCATGCAGCGCGGGCCGCCACGGCCGCGGGACAGCTCGGCGGAAGGCACGACGACCAGGTTGAGGCCCTTGTCCTCAAGCACCTTGTTCGTCACGTCGTTGCGCTCGTACACCACGATGGTGCCCGGAGCGATGCACAGCGTGTTCGAGCCGTCGTTCCACTGCTCGCGCTCGGCCGCGATGCGGTCACCGCCGCCGCAGGGGATGAGCTCCACGGGGCAGCCGACGTACTTCTCGAGGATGGCCTCGAGCGTGTCGTTCATCTCGCGGACCTTGATGCCGTCGCCCTCGGGGGTGATCTCGAACACGGTCAGCGGGCCCATGATGCCCGGATGGATGGTGAACTTGTCCACGTCG
>NZ_DBFOSR010000086.1:0-8316 GCF_048427265.1 Paraeggerthella sp. | reverse complement strand
ACGTTGCCGGTATGCTCCGCATCCACGCGCTCCAGGCGGCCGGGAATCTGCGGGGCCTCTTCAAGGGCCTCCACGATCACGTCAGCTGAGAATCCCAGCTGAAGCCCAATGCCGAACGCGCACATGACGTTTTCCACGTTGAACTTGCCCACCAGAGGGTAGTCGAACGTCAAGCGGCTGCCGCGCACGTCGAGCGTGACGGTGGTGTGCGTGGGCGCGTACTGCACGTCCACCGGATGAATCTGAGCGGACGGGTCGAAGCCGGTGGTCACCACGTTGTCCTCGGCCACCGAGCAGCGGCGCAGGAGTTCCTTGCCCCACTTGTCGTCGATGCAGATGACGCGGCGTGCGGGATAGTCCTTCGAGAACAAGCGCGCCTTCGCTTCGAAGTACGCCTCGAACGTATGATGGTAGTCCAGGTGATCCTGCGTCAGGTTCGAAAACGCCGTGACAGCGAAGGTCGTGCCCCACGTGCGCTCCAGATCGAGCGCGTGCGAGCTGACCTCCATGGCCACCGTGTCGCAACGCTCGTCGCGCATGCGCGCGAACAGCTGCTGCAAATCGGGCGATTCAGGCGTGGTGTGCGCGGACTTCTCGCTCACGCCGCCCATGCGAACGCCCACGGTTCCGATGACGCCCGTGCGCTTGCCGGCCACCTTCGCGATATGCTCCACCAGGTAGGTGGTGGTGGTCTTGCCGTTCGTGCCGGTGATGCCCACCAGCGACAGGTCCTTGGAAGGATGGTCGTAGAAGTTCGCCGCCGCAACGGCCATAGCCTTGCGCGTGTCCTTCACCACGACCTCCGTGACGTCGGTCGCGTCGGCCAAGTACACTTTCCGCTCGACGACCAGCACCTTCGCACCGCGATCGATAGCGTCTTGCGCAAAGGAATGGCCGTCCGTCGTGAAGCCGACGATGCAGAAGAACGCGTCGCCCGGCTGAACCCGGTCGCTGCGATAGGCGATGCCCTCCGCCACGTCGTCAGCGTTGCCGATAATGGTGCAGTCTATGCCCGCGAACAGTTCGGTACAGGTCTTGCCCATAGCTTCCTCACTCCGGATATATGTTGAATCGGTCGATGGCTGTTGCCATTATATCCTTAAAAATTGGCGTGACCACACCGTCGGTGGGAACCTCGTTTGCACCCACAAAACAAACCAATTGGCTTGACGAGTCGGCCAAAAAACCGGTGAAGGCCAGGTTGTACACGCCTTTTCGATACCCGCCGTTCTCCTCGTCGTAAATCTCGGCCGTCGAGGTTTTGCCCGCCACGTTGAACCCTTCGATAGCGGCCTTCTTGCCGGTGCCGTCCGACACCACGGACTTGAGCATGCTGGTCAAATCCGCGATAGCCGCTTTGTTCTCGATAACCTGTTCGGTGGCGTATTCGGGCGTCTCGCCGCTTTGAGGCTTCGAGAGCAGGAAATGAGGCGTGCACTCCACGCCGTCGTTCACAAGCGCGCCGTACCATCGGGTGATCTGCAGCGGCGTGAGCGACATGCCCTGGCCGAAGCTGACGTTGTAGCCGGTGACCTTGCTCCACTGGTCGAACGGCAGCAGATTGCCCAGGTAGTCGGTGCCGATCTCCCCCTCGCCCGGATAGTCCACGCCCGTCTTGGTGTGCAGGTTGTACTCGTTGATCTTGTTGTACAGGTTCTGGAAGCCCATCTTCTCGGTGGCCAGCGATATGCCGACGTTCGACGACTGGTCCATGATCTGGCGCAACGTGAACGTCGCATCGCCGCGCTCGTGCGCGTCCGAGATGACGAACCCGTCAGCTTCGATGTAGGCCGGGCAGAACAGCTCGCTGTCGGGCGTCATGGTGCCCGACTCCAAAATAGCCATAGCCGACACCGATTTGAAAATGGAGCCCGGCTCGAACAGGTCGGTCACGCACTTGAGCTTCGGAGCGTCCGGCTTCATCTCCGTACGATCCGCAGGGTTGAGCAGCGGAAGCGACGCGGCAGCGTAGATCTCGCCCGTGCCGCCGTCCATCACGATCGCGCTGCCGCCGTTCGCCGTGATGCCCTTCTCGTCGGCCGTAAGGCGCTCTTCGACGTACTGCTGCAGTTCGATGTCGATCGATATGATGATGTCCTGGCCGTCCACGGCGGCCTTCGAGTCCCGCGTGCCGCCCGGAATCGGCGTGCCGTCGGGACTGCGTTCCTCGCGCGTGTACCCGGCTTCGCCGGACAGGATGTCGTTGTAGTACAGCTCCAAGCCCGAAACGCCCTCGTAGTACTCGCGGTTGTTCTCGATTTCCGTGTCGAGCTTGCACGCGCCTACCACCTGGCCGCCCACCTGGCCGTTGGGGTACTCGCGTTTCCACAGCGTTTTATAGCGAATTCCCAGGTCCTTGCCTTCGTATGCGGCGTCCTTCTTCGTGACCTCGCTCACGCGCGCGCGCACCTGCTCACCCACTTCGACGTCGGCCTTCTCCTTGATGACGGAGTAGCGCGTCCCCGAAGCCGCGATGGCCGGCAGATAGTCGGACTTCTGCCCGCCCAGCACGTCGACGAGCGTCTGAGCCGTAGCATCAGCATTGTCCACTTCGGTGGGATCCACGTAGATGGTGGTGGATTCGACGGACGTGGCAAGCACCACGCCGTTGCGATCGTAGATGGTTCCGCGGCGCGGCTCGATCCAGTCGTAGCTCATGCGCGCGTTCTCCGCTTCGGCCGCCATGCGCGGCGCATCGACCACCTGCAAGAACACCAGGCGCAGCAAGAAGAGCGCCGCGATGACCGCGAATACCAGGATGGGAAGGAACACGCGATTGGAATCGGCTCCGACGTCGGCGAACGAACCGCGCCCGCCCGTATGCGAAGGGCGCGCGCCGCGAGAACCGCGGGAGCCGCGCGAACCATGAGACTTCGGAGGACGCGCAGACGAGCGGGAGCTTCCGCGACCGCGAGCGGAACGCTCGCCTCGCGGCATGTGAGATCTATCGGCCACGGTTTTACGCTCCAGCGCCGGCGGCTATGGCAATGCTCTTCGAAAGCGACAGGGAGCCGGACTCGTCGGTAGCAACGACGTCTTTGCCCAGCTCGATCACGCCGGTTGCCTCAGGAGCGGCCATGCCCAGCTTGCCCGCCTGCTGCTTGACCTTCGTGGGGTTTGACAGCGCGCTTTGGGACACCTCGAGCGCAGCGCCCGAGGAACGGGCATCGCTGATCTGGCTGGAAAGCTGCGTGGAGCTCATGGTGGTGGAAACCGTAGCGGACATAAGCCCGATGCGCACGAACGCAACCAGCGCGGCCACCACCAAAACGACGGCAACGGCCTTCGCCAAGAACACGACGTTGGAAGGAAGGGAAGCGGGCTGCGTGCGCGTGCCGCGACCCGGAACCACGCTGATGCGAGCCTTGCGCTCACGCTCAGGTACGCGCTCAGGATAATAGGAATACGCCGGTGCTGCGCTCATGCCCAACCCCCTTTCTTCGTTTTAGCTGCCTGTTCGGGTGGTGTACGTTCTGCGGTTTTCGTTGTTCAGCGCTTCTGCGCGATGCGCAGCTTTGCGCTGCGAGCGCGCGGATTGCGCTCTATTTCTTCAGCGGTCGGTAGGACCGGCTTACGCGTTACTATGTCGAGTATCGGCTCTTTCCCGCACACGCAGACCGGAAGGTCGGGCGGGCAGGTGCATCGACGGGCGAAGGATTGGAACGCGTCCTTCACGATGCGATCCTCAAGCGAGTGGTAGCTGATGACCACCAGCCTGCCCCCGGGATTCAGCCAGCGTATGGCCGCGTCCAGTCCGCGCTTGAGCACGTCGAGCTCGCCGTTCACCTCGATGCGAAGCGCCTGGAACGTGCGCTTCGCCGGATGCCCTCCCGCTCGGCGCGCCGATGCCGGGATGGCAGCCTTGATCAGGTCGACCAACTGCGCGCTTGTCTCGATGGGCCCGTTCTGACGTTCGCGGACCACGAAGTCGGCTATGCGACTGGCCCACTTCTCGTCAGAGTACGTACGGATGATCCGAGTGAGATCTGCTGCGTTGTAGGTGTTGATGATCTCTGCTGCGGTTAGGGTTTGTTTCCCCGGATCCATCCGCATATCAAGAGGGCCGTTCTCCTTGAAGGAGAAGCCTCGAGACGGTGTGTCGATCTGGACCGACGATACGCCAAGGTCGAACAAGAACGCGTCGACCCCGGGCACTTCCACACTGAGAAGCGCGTCGTCCATATCACCGAAGTTGCCGCGCACCAATTCGAGGCGCGGGCGTACATCATCAGGCAACGTCCCGAGTTTTTGACGAGCGGCGGCAAGCGCCACTTCGTCTTGATCGATGCCGATGAGCGTACCCGCGCTCCCGATGAGCTTGGCCGCTTCGAGGGAATGCCCTGCACCGCCGAGTGTTGCATCCACGAATGTATGCTGTGGTTTGAGGTTCGAGTATTCGAGGCACTCGGCGAGCAGAACAGGGGTGTGCCGATATTCGTTTATCATTTCGCTCACGCCTTACAATCAGTCGAACAGAAGACCGAGGTCGGTATCCTCGTCGTTTTGGTCGTAGCGCTTTGCGTCCCAGATTTCGAAGTAGCCCGTGTTGCCCAGCACGACGACGTCCTTGTCAATGCCAACAGCCGCACGTTGTTCGCTCGAGAGCATGATGCGACCGGACGCGTCAACGGACACGTCGGCTGCACGAGACTTGAGCTTGCGGCGCAGGCGCACGTGGAGATCGTTCGTGCGGTCGAACTTCTCGAACTTGTCCTCGAACACGCCGGCCACCCATGCGTTGAACGCATCGGGCTCGAACACGTAGAGGCATTCGTCCTTCGGGTTGCGGGTTACCACCAAATCCGTCGAAAGCACCTTGCGAAACGATGCGGGAAGAGACATGCGGCCTTTGGCGTCCACCTTGTGGCGGTACGCGCTGTTGAGATCAACCACCTTTTCGGTGTCCTCGGCCATGCCTTCCTTCCCGCCGCGACTCGCACGGCCCTTTCGATGCTTGGAATTCTATCCCACTTTGCCCCACTTCGCAACAAAATCCGGCCTTTTGACCCATTTAGACCCTTTTGAAACCATCCCGTTCCCCAAGTTGTCCCCCGACCCCCAAAAATGCAAGATTGAGACACGGCTAGATATTGAACCGACGGACGAAAACGAACACAAGATATTGATCGCACTACCGCTTTAGAGGGCCTTGGCATCTATATGGAGCGAGTTATGCGGAATCTGTGGCACGACGGATCGCCGACCGATTCGTTGGGCAAACCGTTCGGCAACACGCGCGAGGAGACGGGCGGAATCGAGCGGCGAAAGGCGCCCCTGCGGTGGGACGCCGCCCCACCGCGTCCCCCGCAGACCGCGATCGCGATGGGATGCCGTCCCACCGCCCCCCTCGCCGGCGAAAGACGGCGCGCCGAAGCCTCGAGCCCCGCAGGACGCCGCCGATGCGCGTCCAGGCGATGCCGGCGCGCATCCAAACAGTGCTGACGCCCGTCCGAACGATGCCGGTACATTACTTCGCGCGCGGGTGCGCGCGTAGATATTCCTCGCGCATGTGGGCGCGGTTGATGTGCGTGTAGATCTGCGTGGTGGAGATGTCCGAATGGCCGAGGATTTCCTGGATGACGCGAAGGTCGGCGCCGCCTTCGAGCATGTGCGTGGCGAACGAATGGCGCAGCGTGTGAGGATGGAGGTTCGCCACGCCGATGGATCGCCCCGCCTCGGCCACGATGGCGTGCACGCTTTGGCGCGTGAGCCGCCCGCCGCGCGCGTTCAGAAAGACCGCCGACGTGGGCTTCGCTGCCGGCTTCGTCAAACCGGGACGCCCGTTGTCGAGGTAGTCGGCCAACGACCGCAGCGCCGCGCCCGATATGGGCGACACGCGCTCCTTGCCGCCCTTGCCCAGAATGCGCAGGTACCCTTCCTCGAGCACCGCGTCGCCCAGGTCAAGCCCCACGCACTCGCTTACGCGCAAGCCGCAGCCGTACAGAACCTCCAAGATGGCCCGGTTGCGCAGCGGGATGGGCGCGCGCTTGGGAGAATCGGCTAGCATGGATTCCACTTGCACTGCGCTCAACACGTCGGGAAGCCGATCGGGAGCCTTGGGAAGCTGCAACGTATCGGTGGGGTTGCGACGCACATGCCCCTCCCGCACGAGGAACCGGTAGAAGCCCTTGAGCACCGACACGTGGCGATCCACCGTGGCGGCGGCGTATTCGCGGCCGAACAGGTCGGCTTCGTAGGCCACGATGGTCTCGCGCTGCACGTCGCCGACGTCCTTCACGCCGCACGCGTTCAAAAACGCCGCGAAATCCCGCAGGTCAGAAGCGTACGCAGACACGGTAAGGGGCGAGCTTCCCCGCTCGATGCGCAGATGAGCCAGATATTCTCGAACCAGTTCGTCCATCCACCAACCCCGTCGTCGACCCGGCAAGCGGGCATGAAAAGCAACGATCGGCCGATTCGCGCCAAACGCGCTGCGGCACCGTCGCACTGATCGAACAGCATAGCATGACGCTATGAAAAACCAGGTGCGGATAGGACGGGCGCCGAACGCCTTCGGACCTGCAGGTATGGCGAACCGAAGGAAGACCCCCTTCGTTACCTGCAATTAACAAAAACGAAACACCTACCAAGTAGGGTATACTGAATCGGATTGTGTACGGCCCTCTGCGGTCGTGCGCGAACATCATCGACGGCAAGAAAGGGGCGCCGCATTCCCATGCGCATCGGATTCGACAACGACAAGTACATCGCGCTGCAGGCCGAGCATATCCGCAACCGCATCGACCAGTTCGGCGGAAAGCTCTACCTGGAATTCGGCGGGAAACTCTTCGACGACTACCATGCAGCCCGCGTGCTGCCCGGGTTCGAGCCCGACTCGAAGATCCGCATGCTCAAGCAGCTGGTGGACGACGTCGAGATCATCATAGCCATCAACGCGAACGACATCGAGAAGAACAAGGTGCGCGGCGACCTGGGAATCACGTACGACGAAGACGTGCTGCGCCTCATGGACATCTTCCGCGGGATGGGCTTCACCACCACCGGCGTGGTGATCACCCATTACACGAACCAGCCCTCGGCCGAGGCGTTTCGCAAGCGCCTGGACAGCTTGGGAATCAAAAGCTCCCTGCACTACCCCATTGCCGGCTACCCTTACGACATCGACCGCATCGTCAGCGACGAGGGCTACGGCAAGAACGAGTACATCGAAACGAAGCGCCCGCTTGTCGTGGTGACCGCCCCCGGCCCCGGTTCGGGCAAGATGGCCACGTGCCTGTCGCAGCTGTACCACGAGCACAAGCGCGGCGTGGCGGCCGGCTACGCGAAGTACGAGACGTTCCCCATCTGGAACCTGCCGCTCAAGCACCCCGTGAACATCGCGTACGAGGCGGCCACGGTCGATCTGGACGACGCCAACACCATCGACCCGTTCCACCTGGAAGCGTACGGCGTGACCACGGTGAACTACAATCGCGACGTGGAGATATTCCCCGTGCTCAAGGCCATGATGGAGCGCATTTCCGGAACGAGCCCCTACCAGTCCCCCACCGACATGGGCGTCAACATGGCCGGCAACGCCATCGTGGACGACGACGCCGTGCGCGAGGCCGCCAAAATGGAGATCGTGCGCCGCTACTTCCAGGCAGCGGTGGAAACGCGCCGCACCGGCGTGGGACAAGAGCACGTGGAGAAGCTGGAGCTTCTGATGAACCAAGCCGGCGTGAACGCAAGCTTCTCGCCGGCGCGATCGGCCGCGCTTCTGAAGGAGGAGACCACCGGCGGTCCGGTGGGCGCGATGGTACTGCCCGACGGCACCGTGGTGACGGGCAAGACGTCGCCGCTGCTGGGAGCTGCATCGTCGCTGCTCATGAACGCGCTCAAGGGCGTGGCCGGCGTCGAGGACATCAACGTGATCAGCGATGCGGTCATCGAGCCCATCTGCCGCCTGAAGACCGAGCAGCTGCACAGCCGCAACCCGCGCCTGCACTCCGATGAAACGCTGCTCGCCCTGTCCATCAGCTCCGCGACCGATCCGCTTGCGGCCACGCTGATCGACCACATCGACGACCTGCGCGGCTGCGATGCGTACTTCAGCGTGATCATCTCGGCCACCGACGAGAAGCTGTACCGCACGCTCGGCATCAACGTGTGCTGCGAGCCGAAGTACGAGCAGCACCGGTATTACCACAAGTAAGCAATATCGAAGGGGCCCGCGGGCCCCTTCGATATGTGAGCGCCTTGCAACCACCACCCCTTACCATCTGCAGGTGCAAGGCGCTCGCGTTCTCATTGTCGATCCAAAAACACGTTTTCGGCCCCCCAAACGTGTTTTTGGATAGACCAAGTTCCGTATAA
>NZ_DBFOSR010000085.1:0-23787 GCF_048427265.1 Paraeggerthella sp. | reverse complement strand
CAGCGGGCGCCCGTTTCGGCAACGCGACACGCATGCGCGCGCAAAACTCACTCGGCAAACTTCGCGCACCCATTATTCGGCGCGAAAAATAATCCGCGTGCACCTCAAAATTCAACAAGGTAACGATCGGCAGGCGCGCTATACTTCTCGGCAGTATGCAAACATTAGACATGACATATATCCACGCGCCCGCAACCTACGACTTTCGCGAGCGCTCCATCATGTACGGACCGGTGTCCGACATGGTGCCTTCTACTCCCATCTTCGAAATGTACCCGCTGGGGCTGACCACGCTGTGCGAGTACCTGGAACGACACGGTCTGCGATCGCGCATCTACAACCTGGCTTCCATGATGCTGCACAAGAAGAACTTCGACGTAGAGAAGAACCTCGCGCGCCTGGACTCGCACATGTTCGGCATCGACCTGCACTGGATGCCGCACTGCCACGGCTCGGTGGAAGTGGCGAAAATCCTCAAGCGGCTGCACCCGCGCACGCCCATCAGCTTCGGCGGACTGTCGTCGTCGATCTTCCACGAAGACCTGATCAAGTACGATTGCATCGACTTCGTATTCCGCGGCGACTCCACCGAAGAGCCCATGCGCATGCTGGTGGAGCGCGTGGCGCGTGCAGCCAAAACGCACACGCCGCTGGGCGATTTGTCGGACATTCCCAACCTCACCTGGAAAGATGCCGAAGGCTCCATCCACATCAACCCCTTGAGCTGGGTTCCCGACGACATGAACGCCATATCCATGGACTACGACTACCCCATGAAGGGCGTGCTGCGCCACCACGACATGACCAGCTACCTTCCCATGAAGGGCTGGCTGAGCTACCCCGTGACCGCCAGCCTGACCTGCCGCGGCTGCGCGCGCAACTGCGCCACGTGCGGCGGCAGCGCCTACGCGTTCAAGAACCACTTCGGTCGCCGGCGCGTAGCCTGGCGCGATCCGAAGCTGCTGATCCGCGACATCCAGCACGTGCAGGACCATATCTGGGGCCCCATCTTCGTGCTGAACGACTTCCTGCAAGCCGGCGAGGACTACACGCACGAGTTCATCACGGGGCTCAAAGGCAAGGTGCACAACCCCATCGGGTTCGAGTTCTTCGGCCCGCCGCCGGGCGGCGACGAGTTCTACCAGCTACTGGACAAGAACCTGGGCAACTGGTCGGTGGAGATTTCGGCGGAAAGCCACGACGACGACGTTCGCGCGGCGTTCGGCAAGGGCCACTACACGATGGCCGAGTTGGAAGAAACCATCGTGGACGCGCTTTCGCACCCCAACTGCGAACGGTTCGACCTGTACTTCATGACGGGCATCCCCAAGCAAACGGCAGCCAGCGTGCGCGAAACGAGCGCGTACGTGCAGCATTTGTACGAGCGCGTGAACTACGATCCGCGCCTGGTGGTGCTGACCAGCCCCATGGCGCCGTTTTTGGACGTGGGATCCATCGCGTTCGACAACCCGGAAAAGTACGGCTACAAGCTGCGCGCCCGCACGTTCGAGGAGCATCGCGAGCGCATGATCCTGCCCTCGTGGAAGCACATCATGAACTACGAGAGCATCTACATGTCCGTGGACGAGATGGTGGACGCCACCTACGACGCAGCGCTCGACCTCAACCGCATCAAAGGCGAGCACGGCATCCTGGATCCGGGCATGGCCGCCGCCACCGACAAGCGCATCCGCGAGGCGCGCGAGCAGATGAACCGCCTGGACGACGTCCTGTACAACGGCACCGGCCGCATCGATGCGCGGCTGGCGACGCTCAAGGAGGAGTTCGAGCGCCTGTCCGAGAACACGGTTGCTGAAAAATCGGAGTTGAACTGGGCGTTCGATGTAAAGCCCACGCATGCGAAGCACCTGGCGAAGCTCTGGTTCACCAACGAGCCCGCCAACGCCCTGGCGAAGCTGACCGGAACGTGGCGCCCTGCGGCAAGCGATCTCGACTACCCCGATCAGGAGAACGGCGTGCTCTCCCCCGCCTGGAACGCCGACGGAACGGCCAACTGCACGTTCAAGGGGCTTGCCGTGGACGGCATCGCCGACGGACGCGCGCTTTCGGACGATACGGGCGCGCAGGTAGCCGCGTTCGGCAGCGTGGTGGCGCCGGGATTTTCCCAGGAGAACACGAACGAGGCGTTCGATGCCGCCAACGCGCATCTGGAAGCCGGACGTGCGGGCACGGGCATCGAAGCGGGACGGCATGCGGCCATCCGGGCCGAAGCACTGCGCACGGTGGAGCACGACCCCCTGCTCGAGCAGATGATGGCGGAGGAGCGCGAACGCGAGGAAGCGCTGGCGCGCGGCGAGATCGCGCGTACGGTGCCGCGCGACGCCGGCGGCCTTCAAGGCGCGGGCGGCGTCAAGGGCGCGCGCGAGGCGCGCAAGCTCGAGAAGCTGCGCGACCGCAAAACGGAGAACCCTGCCAGCTAACGGCGCATCCGCCGCTGCATGGCATTCGATAGCGAGTTGGACGGCGGGATCGTCCGCCTGGGCGCCGCGGCAAAAATAGTCGCGGCGCCCTGTTTTGTCATCGGCAAGCCAACCTGACCGGCGCGCCGGCGCTTTGCGCCGCGCTAGCCGATCCCGCCCCTGCTCAACAGCGGCGTCAGCTTCCCCTGCGCCAACAGCGTGATCCTTCCCGTGGCGCGCGACACGGTGGTGTAGAGCCGACGGCGCGACAAGGGATCGTCCGGGAACGTGCGCTCGCTTGCTTCGGGCACGATCACGTGGTCGAATTCCAGGCCCTTCGCAAGCTTGAGCGACGTGAGGACAACGCCGCTCGTAGGCAGCGTCGCATCGGCGTCGATGAGCGGAGGCGCGCCGTCCCCCAGCTTCTTCTGCAGCTGCTTCGCCTGGTGCTTCTGCGGCAGGATCACCGCCGTAAGGCCCTCGTCCGCAGACGCCGCCTCGATGACGCGCACCAGCTCCCGATCGCGCTCCTCTTCGGTGGCGCACTCGATGATGGCCGGGGCTTCCTCCTGGCGGCGTATGGACGAGATGCGCAGGCGCTCCTCGTCCGCAAGCAGGCCGGCGAACAGCGCGGTGATGGCGGGCGAAGACCGGTAGCTGGTCATGAGCCGACATTCCTCCACCGAGCCGCGGGCTTTCTGGAATACGGCTTTGACGTCGTCAAACGTTGCCGTATCGGGACCGATGGCCTGATTTTGGTCGCCCAGGAGCAAGAAGTGGGCACGGCGGAAATAGCGCGCCAGCACCGTAAGCTGGGCCGCCGTGTAGTCTTGCACCTCGTCGATCATCACGTACTTGGCATCCGGATTGCCCAGCCCCGTGAGCGCCATCTTCAAGTACAGCCATTCCACGGGCACCAGGTTCTCCACGCCGAGCAGGCGCATACCGATGCGGTCGATGCGCAGCCAGTCGTCGTTCTCGACGGCTTTGCGCGCGGCAGCGTAACGATCGTCCACGTACTGCTGCGCCCAAACGCGCGCTTCGTCTTCGTCCTGCGCGTCGAACGTTTCGCGGAAGAGCGCCACCTGCTCGTCGGGGCTCAAGGCCGACAGCTCGTCGAGAATTCGATCGGACATCGCTATCTGCTTCAGGCGCGTGTCCAGACGGTGCGCCAGCTCGTCGCGCATGAGCGACACCAGGTGCGGGCCGGCCGGAATGTTCTTGAACTTGGCCGCCACCTGAAGGATCTGCCCCACGGACAGCAGGCGATCCCCGTTGCAGTGCACCTCTTTGAAGTCGTGCGGGTCGAACGCGAATCCCGCGCACGCCGCATCGATGCGCTCAAGCCGGTCGAGCGCCACGTTCACCTGCCCGCCCGTGCGATCGGGCGGCATGAGCTGCTGCAAGAACTCGTTCCACGTGAGGCATTCGGGGTTGCGCTCGCCCAGATCGGGCAGCACGTTGTCGATGTAGCTTTGGAACACGGGGTTGGGCGTGATCAGGAACACCTGGCTAGGATCCAGGCTTTCGCGCTGCTGGTAGAACAGGTAGGCGATGCGCTGCATGAGCACCGAGGTCTTGCCGCTGCCGGCAATGCCGTTCACCAGCAGAGCCGGCACGTCTTCATGGCGAATGACCTGGTTCTGCTCCTTTTGGATGGTGGCGGTGATGGACTGCATCTTGGCCGAGCGCTGCTTGGACAGCGACGCCAGCAACAGCGAATCCTGGATGGCCACGGTGGTGTCGAAGTACGCGTTCAGGCGGTCCTTGTCCACGTCGAACTGTCGGCGCAGCTTAAGGTCCACATTGATGGTGCGCCCGTTGGCCTGGTACGAAGTGGGACCGTTATCCTGGTTGTAGTACACCTCGGCCACCGGCGAGCGCCAGTCCACCACCAGGCGGCGGTAGGAATCGTCGGACACGCCCGCAGTGCCAATGTAGAGCTCTTTAGGACCTTCGCCCGGTTTGAACTGAAGGACCACTTTCGCAAAGTAGGGCTGGCCGAGCAGCAGCCGTATGCTGTTGAGCTTTTCGGCATCGACGCTCTGCGCCATGTTGTACGCGTCGATCACGCGGTTCACGGTGGCGAAATCGGCGTATGTTTCCATGGCGTCAGCGTAGCTGGCCAGGTTCACCGACAGCTCGTCCACCATGGCAAGCTTGTCGGCGGCGGCGTCTTTGCTGTTCTTGTCCATTTTCGCCACCAGATCGGCGGCCATCGACCGCAGCGTAGCGTACGTTTCGCTCAGATGGCGCTGCTCCGCTTCGAATACGGGGTCTTGCGCCAAAGATGCTTCGAGGTGCGTGGTGTCGGTGTACAACGGTACTCCTTGATCGAATGTGCAAGGGGAGATTATACGGGTCTGCGCCCGCGTTTCCCAGCGACTTCACGCTTCTTGCTGAAACCGTAACCCAGGGGCAGGCGGGCTGGCGTATACTGTGCTCTCGCACGATTCCCGATCGCAATGGAGCATCACCTGTGAGCATCGACACCGCCACCGGCAAGGAAGCGCCTGCGGACATCTCGTCCGAGCGCGTGAAAGACATCTTCTCCACCATCGCCAAGAAGTACGAGCGCTTCAACGCCGTCTCGAGCTTCGGCGCTTACAAGGCGTGGCTGTCCGGCATGATGCGCCAGGCTCCCATCAGCCCCAACGCAGACGTGTTGGACATCGCGGGCGGCACGGGCGACGTGACCTTCACCGTGGCGCGGGCGAAGCATCCGCGACACATCCAGTGCACCGACCTGGTCGACGAGATGCTCGACGTTGCACGCATGCACTACGCCGACGGCAAGGCCGACGGCGTGCCGGTTGATTTCGAGGTGGTGGACGCGCAGAGCATTCCGTACGCCGACGCGAGCTACGACGTCATCACCATGGCGTACGGCATCCGCAACATGCCCGAGCGCGACCGGGCGCTTTCCGAAATGTTCCGCGTGCTGAAGCCCGGCGGGTCGCTCGTGTGCCTGGAATTCTCCACGCCGCCGAACGCGGTATGGCGCGCCCTGTACAACTTCTACTTGAAGCACCTGATCCCCTTCTGGGGAGGCCTGATCACCGGCGACCGCGAGGGCTTCGTGTACCTGTCGCGCTCCATCAAGGCGTTCCCCAACCAACAAGGGCTGGCCGACATGATGACGCGCGCCGGATTCACGGATGTGACCTGGAAGAATTACACCGGGGGCATCGCCGCCGTCCACGTAGCGAAGAAGCCGGAGGCCTAAAGCCTGCGAAAGGCCGGCTGACGCTTAGATCGAAAGAAGGCTGAGCTAGTCGAGACGCGCTCGAGCACCAAGTCCGACCGACGCCGAAACGCAACTGCACATCAACGGCGGTTCGATGCTACCGCTTGCGCGCTCAAATGCACGATCCTTTCCCCAATGTTGCGTTCGAAGGACCTGCCAAGAGGCAACCTTCGATGCGATCGCGCGTTTCGCCTGGTCGCAGGTTGTTCGTTGTCGGCAGAAAGGCTTCGGCATGCACTCGAACGCAACATTGGGGGAAGAATCGTGCAGCAAGCAGAACATTCGCTGTCGAATCGGTGCTGATGCGCACCGGTGCGCACCGCCTTCCGAGCAGGGCGGCTTGCAACGAAGCGGGAAAACGGGCTCGAGACGGAGCCGGAAGACGAAGCCAGCGTCTCACTCGACGCGCATCATGCGGTAGCCTACGCCGACGTGGGTCTGGATGTAAAGGGGGTTGGCCGGGTCGGGCTCGATCTTCTTGCGCAGGGTTGCCATGAACACGCGCAGCGACGAGCGATCGGACGCCAAAGCGCTTCCCCACACCTCCTTGAGCAGGAAGTTGTGCGTGAGCACCTTGCCCGTGTTGCGCGCCAGCAGGCACAGCAGCTTGTACTCGAACGGCGTGAGGTGCACCTCCTGCCCATCGCGCTGCACGCAGGTGGAAGCGTAGTCGATGGTAAGGCCGCCGTTGCGATACACCGGATCCTCGGCACCTTCCTGCATGGCGCGCTCGCGATCAAGACGGCGCAGCGCAACGCGCACGCGAGCAAGCAGCTCGTCAACCGAGAAAGGCTTCACCAGGTAGTCATCGGCTCCGGCGTCGAGCGCCTCCACCTTGTCGGCATCCTCCAAGCGGGCCGACAGCACGATCACCGGCAACGACGACCATCCGCGCAAGGTGCGAATGACGTCGACCCCATCGCCATCAGGCAATCCGAGGTCAAGTATGACCAGATCAGGGGGATGCGAAGACAGCTCCAACAGCGCCTGCGCAACCGAGCGCGCCTCTCGATGAGCGTAGTCGTGCAGCTCGAGCGTCGTCGTCACCAAACGGCGCACCGCCGCATCATCCTCAACAACCAGTATCCGATACCGTTCAGCCACGTACCGCCTCCACCGATCGAGCGACCACATCTTCAGCATCCACCGCGGGCAGCGTGAACCAGAACTCGCTGCCGCAAGGCTTCCTGTTGCGCACTTGCAAAGTCCCGCCGTGAACCTCGACGATCGAGCGGCACAGCGAAAGGCCCAGGCCCATGCCGCGCTTGAAATCTCCGCTCTTGCCGCCGGGCTTGCCCGTAGAGCCATTGTAGAACATATCGAAGATGTGCTTGCGGTCCTCGTCCGGGATTCCCGGACCCTCGTCCGAAACCGCGATCCGCACGCGCGGCAGCCCGTCCTCGACGGCGCGGCGTGCGGTCACAGCGATGCAGCTTCCCTCGGGCGCATAGGCAATGGCGTTGTTCACCAGGTTGATCACAACCTGCACGATCAGGCGCGCGTCCATCTCGGCCATAAGCAGCTCGTCCTCCAAATCGACGCGCACGCAACGATCCGCAATGCGCCGATCGACATGCCGAAGCGCCTCCTGCACCACATCGCCGACCAGCTCGGGCTGCACCGCCAGCTGCATGGTGCCGTTGTCGATGCGCGTGATGGACAGCAGGTTCTCGACCAGCGTGACCAACCAACGCGCGTCGTCGTGAATATCGCGCAGCAGACGCCGCTTCTGCTGCGCTGTCAGTGCGTCCTCATCGTGCAGCAGCATGTCCGCATCCCCCGAAATGCTGGTGAGAGGCGTGCGCAGATCATGAGAGATCGTCCGCAGCAAGTTCGCGCGCAACGTTTCCTTTTCCATGCGCATCTCCATGCGGCGGCGCTCGTCGGCGAACAGGATCTGCTCGGTCGCCTGCCCGCATTCGTCAAGAATGGCAAGCAGCAGGTTCTTTTCGAACGCACCGAAATCCTCTTCCCCGTCGATGTCGTCCATGGCAACGCCAGCCACGCCGAACACGACATCCTTCGACCGAATGGGCAGGTAGAGGCAGTGCGCGTTGGCCAGCGTGTCGGTTGTGGCGCCCGCGCGCTCGTTGTTCGACGCCGACCACGCCGCCACCGCAGCCTCGGCGGGGGAAGCCAGCACGGCCGTATCCGTCGCGCCGCCTATCGTTCCCGGAACATCGTGGAGCTCGGGGTTCGCCAGGCTTCCGTCGCCGCGCATCCGGTACATCACCACGGGGCGGTTCAGCAGCTTGATGACCTGCTCGGCCGCAAACCGAAAGCACTCGTCGGCGGTCGACGCGCCCTGAAGCTTGCGGCTCGACTCAAGCAGAACCTCCATGCGGTACGCGCGACGCGCGGTGCTTTCGGCCTGGCGTTTCATGCGGATGGCCAAAGACGATGCAGCAAACGTCCCCACCAGCAGAAACGCGAAGATGAACGGGTAGTTCAGCCCAACGGCGTGCAGCGTGAAGCGCGGCACGGTGAAGAAGAAGTTGTACGCGAACACGCTGCCGAGCGAGGCGAACAGCGCGTAGAAGAATCCGTCGGCGCGCGTGGCCATGAGCAGCGCCACGATGAGATACAGCATGAGAACCACCGACCCCGCCAAGCCCAGCTCGTAGATCACCAGGCCCAAGGCCGTGGCAAGCGCGACCGACGCGAGGGCCCGCCATATATCGGCAACCGTGAAATGGAAGCCCGTCGCCTCGCGCAGCCGCCCGTACTGAGCGGGCAGGTCCTTGGTGGGCACCACGTCCACCACGGCACCGTGCGCAAGCTTCATCAGCCGGTTGACCAGGCTTTCCGGCCCCCACCCCAGCGCGCGGAAGCCGCCAATGGCGTTTCCCACCACAATATGGGTCGCCCCTGCGGTTTCCGCGTACTGCGCAATCTGCTGCGCTATGTCGTCGCCGAACAGCGTGACCACATGCGCGCCCAGCTCTTCGGCCAAATCGACGTTCGCCCGCAGGCGCCCGCGCCGTTCGGCGTCGAGCTTCTTGCTCTGCGACGACTCCACCACCACCGCGGTGAACGCGCCATGGTACGACTCCGCCATGTTGGCCGCGGCGCGAATGGCCTTCACGTTGCCGGCGTAGGGAGTCACGTACACCAGCACGTCCTCGCCCGCCTCCACGCGCGCGCCCGACTCGCCGCACTCGGCCTTGCGCGTCAAGCGATCGGCCATGCGGCGAAGCGCGATCTCGCGCAGCGCCGCCAGGTTCTTGCGCGAGAAGAAGTTGCCGAGCGCCGTGCGCGCACGGTCGGGCAGGTAGATCTTCCCCGACTCCAAACGATCGATCAAATCGTCCGGCTCGATGTCCACCAGCTCCACCGAAGCCGCCTGGTCGAAAATGCGATCGGGAATGCGCTCGGAAACGCTTACGTGCGTGATGGCGGCGATCTTGTCGTTCAAGCCCTCCAGATGCTGCACGTTCACCGTCGTGAACACGCTGATGCCCGCGCGCAGCAGCTCCTCGACGTCTTGATAGCGCTTCCGATGGCGGCACCCGGGGGCGTTCGTGTGAGCCAGCTCGTCCACCAGCACAATCTGCGGGCGGCGCGAAAGCACCGCATCCAGGTCAAATTCGCGCAAGGTGATGCCTCGATGCGTGACGGCGCGCGGCGAAATCTGCTCCAAGCCTTCCGTCAACGCCATGGTGTCCACTCTTGTATGGGGCTCCACGTAGCCCACCACCACGTCGAAACCCTTGTCGAGCACCGCATGGGCCTCTTCCAGCATGGCGTACGTCTTGCCGACGCCCGCCGCATAGCCGAAGAATATCTTGAGCTTGCCACGCGCGTCGCCCTCGGCAGCTTCCCCTTCGACGATCTGGCGCAGAATAGCATCGGGGTCGCGGCGCGTCTCCAAATCGCCCATCGATGCAGCCATAGCGTTCCTTCCAGCCGGAGGTGGAGCCGACGCACGTCGCGCCCGCCCCACCGTTCATCATACCTACGTTGCCGTCGCCGGTGCGACGTGCGTTACCGAACCGGCAAGATGCCGTCCAGCATCAGGTTCACCTTCAGCACGTTCACGCGCGCGTCTCCCAAAATTCCCCCTTGCGGCTGCTCCGTGCAACGCTCGATGATAGCGCGAATGTCGCGGGGGCTTTTGCCCGTGGTCCTGGCCAAGCGCTCGACTTGATACTCGGCCGCCGCCGGAGAGATATGCGGGTCGAAACCGCTGCCCGACTCGGTAACCAAATCGCTCGGAATGGGCTTGTTGCCCTGTTCCGGATGGGCCGCGCGAAGAGCGTCGATACGCGCCTGCACGGTTTCAGCGAACTCGTCGCCAGCCGGACTGAGGTTCGACGGAGCATACCACAGCACCTTGGATCCCCGATCGTCGGTGAACGTCTTTGCGTCGGGGCTCATAGGGCGCCCCCACAGATGGTCTTCGCCCGCAAACGGCTGGCCCACCAGCTCGCTGCCGTACGCGGTGCCGTCAACTTCGATGATAGACCCGTTAGCCTGATGAGGGAAAGCCAGCTGAGCCAAAACCGTGCAGGCAAACGTGTACGCAACGCCGCATAAAAGCGTGACCACCAGGAAGAACAGCGTTGCGCTTCCCCACAGCTTCGCTCCGTTTCCCACATGCAACATAATGATCTCCTCTCGTCCAATGATCCTGCGCTACGCAATGCCCAGCGCCGTGATAGCCATATCAAGAACCTTGATGGCCGCGAACGGAAGCACGATTCCGCCCAGGCCGTACACCAGCAAGTTGCGCGTCAGCAGGCTTTGCGACGTTGCCTCGCGGTACTTCACCCCTTTGAGCGCCAGCGGAATGAGCGCCACGATGATCAGCGCGTTATAGGTGACCGCAGCCAGAATGGCCGTTGTCGGGCTGGTCAGGTGCATGACGTTGAGCGCATCGAGGGCAGGGTACAGCGGGGCGAACAGCGCCGGAACGATAGCGAAGTACTTCGCCATATCGTTAGCGATGGAGAACGTGGTCAGGCTTCCGCGTGTCATGAGCAGCTGCTTGCCGATGCGCACGATGTCGAGCAGCTTCGTGGGGCTGGAATCAAGGTCGACCATGTTGCCAGCCTCCTTCGCCGCCTGGGTGCCGCTGTTCATGGCAACGGCCACATCGGCCTGCGCAAGCGCGGGAGCATCGTTCGTGCCGTCGCCCGTCATGGCCACCATGTGCCCTTCGGCCTGGTACTGGCGGATGGCGGCGAGCTTCGTTTCGGGCGTTGCCTCGGCAATGAAGTCGTCCACGCCCGCCTCGGCAGCGATAGCCGCAGCCGTCAGGGGATTGTCGCCCGTGATCATGACGGTCTTGATGCCCATCGTGCGCAGGTCGGCGAAATTCTCCCTGATGCCCTGCTTCACGATGTCCTTCAGGTACACCACGCCCAGCACGCGATGATCGCGCGCGACGAGCAACGGTGTACCGCCCGCGCGCGAAACGCGCTCGACGGCAAGCGCGCATTGGGCGCTGTACCGCCCGCCGCCCGCTTCCACGTAACGCTTCACCGCATCGGCCGCGCCCTTGCGAATCTCATGGCCGTCGAAATCAACGCCGCTCATCCGCGTTTGAGCCGTGAACGGGATCGACGCCATGCCCGACCCCTCCAGCACCCGTGCGCGAATGCCGAAGCGCTCCTTCGCCAGCACCACGATGCTGCGGCCTTCCGGCGTCTCGTCCGTCAGGCTGGCCAACTGGGCCGCGTCAGCCAGATCGCGCTCGTCGGCACCGTCGACCGCAACGAACTCGGCCGCCTGGCGGTTGCCCAGCGTGATGGTGCCGGTTTTGTCCAGCAGCAGCACGTCCACATCGCCCGCCGCCTCCACGGCGCGGCCGCTCATGGCCAGCACGTTCGCCTGGTTCAGGCGGCTCATGCCGGCAATGCCGATAGCCGAGAGCAGCGCGCCGATCGTAGTGGGAGCCAAGCACACGAACAGCGCAACGAGCGAGGTGATGGACGTGGGATTCGCCATGCCCTGTTGATTGGCGCCGAACCCGCTGAAAGCGAACAGCGCCACCGACACGGTCAGAAACACGATGGTCAGCGCAATGAGCAGGATCTCGAGCGCGATCTCGTTCGGCGTTTTCTTGCGTGCCGCCGATTCGACCATGGCGATCATCTGGTCGAGGAAACTGTGCCCCGCATCGGCGGTCACGCGCACCACCAGCCAATCGGACAGCACCGTAGTGCCGCCGGTCACAGCTGAGCGGTCGCCGCCCGCCTCGCGGATGACCGGGGCGGATTCGCCCGTGATGGCGCTCTCGTCCACCGAAGCCGCCCCTCTGACAATCTCCCCGTCAGCGGGAATCTGCTCGCCAGCGGACACGAAGAACACGTCCTTCTTCTTGAGGAGCGCCGAGCTTACCTCGTCGGCATTGAGGCGGAAGTACTCGGCGGGATCGTCGACATGCGCGCCCTTGGCCACCATGGCCTCGTTGAGCTTGTGCGCGTCGATGTCGCGCTTGGCGGCGCGCAGAGCGTCGGCCTGAGCCTTGCCGCGACCCTCTGCGAGAGCTTCGGCGAAGTTCGCGAACAGCACCGTCAGCCACAGGACCGCCGAAACCGCCAGGGTAAAAGCCGGGTGCGCGTCCGCCACGCCGAACAGGGAAAGAACGAACAGCGCCGACGTCAGGGCGGCCGAAAGGTACACCATGAGCATGACGGGATTCTTCGCCTGCTCGTTCGGCTTGAGCTTCGCAAACGAATCGGCCACGGCGCGCTTCGCGAGCTCGCGCATCGCTGCGTCTTTTCGCGAACCGCCCTTGGCGCCACGGGAGCCTAGCAGCGCGGCCTTGCCTTGTGCAGCAGTCATCTTGCCTTCACCAACCTTCCTACAAAGCCATCGTCAACTGCTCGGCAACGGGGCCCAGCGCAAGCGCCGGGAGCATCGTCAGCGCGCCGATCAGCACCACCATAAGCACCAACAGGAACACGAACAGCCCATTGCTGGTGGACAACGTGCCAGCGCTGGTAGCCACCGAGCGCCGACGAGCGAACCCGCCGGCAAGCGCGCATGCCGCCGCCAGGGGGATAAACCGGTTCGCCAGCATTTCCAGGGCAAGGACCGTGTTGATCAGGGGCGTGTTGGCGTTGAACCCGGCGAACGCCGATCCGTTGTTGCCGCCGGCGGAGACGGCCGCGTACAGCACCTCGGAGAACCCGTGCGCGCCGGGATTTCCCAAACTGGCAACCGTAGCGGGATCAAGGCTCATGATGGCGGCACCCGCCAAGATGAGCAGCGGCGTAGTGATGCACAGGATCACGGCCATGCGCATCTCTTTCGGGCCGATTTTCTTGCCCAGGTACTCGGGTGTTCGGCCCACCATCAGCCCGGCGATGAACACCGTCAGGATCACGAATCCCAGCATGCCGTACAGTCCGCATCCCACGCCGCCGAACACCACTTCGCCCAGCGAGATCAAAACGATGGGGACCATGCCGCCAAGCGGCGTGAAGCTGTCGTGCATGGCGTTGACCGAGCCGTTCGAAGCCGCCGTGGTGAACGCAGCCCACAAGGAAGAATCGGTTACGCCGAAACGCGTCTCCTTGCCCTCCATGTTCCCGCCGGACTGGCCGTCGAAGCCCATGTACACCTGGCCGCCCGCCGCAAGCTGGGGCGTTCCCGCCTGCTCGAAAAAGGCGATTGCCGCCAGCGCCCCTATGAGCAGGATGAACATAGCCGCGAATATCGCGCGCCCCTGCCGGCGATCCATGACGAATCGCCCGAAGCTGAACACGCATGCCATAGGAACCAGCAACATGGAAAGACACTGCACCAGATTCGTGAGGGGCGTCGGGTTTTCAAGCGCGCTTGCAGAGTTGGCGCCGTTGAACCCGCCGCCGTTCGTGCCCAGCTGCTTGATGGCAACCTGGCTGGCCTGCGGCCCCATGGGCACCACGGCCTGATCGATCGTCTCAACCGCGCTGGGGTCGTTAGCGGAAACCACCTCTCCCTCGGCGTTCACGCCAACCGGCTCCAAAAGCTGAACCGTCTGGTACTCGTCGATGTTTTGGGGAGAGCCTTGCCATACGTTGATCATCGTCGCAACCAGGGCAAGCGGAATGAAGATGAACAGGATGGCGCGCGACACGTCGACGAAAAAGTTGCCAAGGCCTTCGCCCCCTTCGCTCACCAAGCCGCGAAACAGCGCGAACAGGACGGCCAGGCCCACCGCTGGCGTCGCGAAGTTCTGAACCGTAAGGCCAAACGCCTGCGAGAAGTAGCTGAGGGTGCTTTCGCCGCTGTACGCTTGCCAATTCGTGTTGGTAACGAAACTTGCTGCGGTATTGAATGCCAGGTCAACCGGGAGGCCAGGAAGCTTTTCGGGATTCAGGGGCAACACTCCTTGCAGCAGCAAAAGAGCGAACAGCCCAACCAAGCAGACGGCGGAAAACACCAGCGCGCTGGCAAGATAGCGCTTCCAGCCCATGTCTTCGGCCTTGTCGATGCCGATGCAGCAGCATATCGCGTTCTCGACAGGCACGAGCACGCGCGACAGCACGGTGCGCTCGCCCGCCATGACTTTGTTGATGTATAGGCTCAGGGGAATGGCAAGGGCAACCAGCAACGCCAGGTAGATGCCGTATTCAAAGAGATTTCCCGTCATCGTCCGTCGCCGCCCTTCAGCAGCTTGCAGAACAAGTAGAACGCAAGCAGCACACTCAGCCCGCCAACGAAGCCCGTTACGAATTCCATCGTGGTCCTTCCTTCTTCTTTACGTTGCGCAGGTTCCGCACGGGTGCTGCACCCAAGAGGAGCGACCCGTGCCGCGCGAAACCCTCGTGTGGCGATACGGCAGAAACCGGCAGGTCAACCCCCGTTCGCTCGGGGCTAGCAGTGCGCGCCGGGACACCGCCACATACTCAGCATAGAAGGGGGCGCGCAAGCATGGCGTAAAGATGCCGGCGCGAACGTTAAGATGGGATAAAGACGATCGAGAAAGTTGAAGCGAGCTGCGGTTGGTTCGCTGTTGCGGCGCGGGCGGGCGGGGCGGCGCGGGGCGCGGGGGGGGCGCGGGCCGGAGGACTGACGAGCTGGTTGCGCGGAGCGAGGCGACGCACGGGGAACGCGCCCTCGATGCAGCGCGGGTGCGGCGGGCGCGGGGCGCAGCATGGCACACCGAGACGGAACGCGGGGCGCGGGGGCGATCGTGCGGCGCGGCCGGCCAACCGGTTCGCCGCCATCGCGGCGCGATGCCGCCAGCCGCGGCCCTCCGCCCCCTCGCCACCCGGTTGCGCACGAAAAACCGCCTTCGCTGGCAGGTTTTGACGGTTTGAGGTCGTCGAGATTGGCGCCGCCCCCGTTGCCGTTCGGCTTGCCTTTCGTTATGCCTGGTCACAGCGCTGGGCTGCTGTGCTGCGCTTTCGCGGGCGCTTACCCGGTCGGCTCAAACGACCTCAAACCGTCAAAACCTGCCAGCGGGAGCGTTTTTTCGTGCGCAAGGCGCCGATCCCGGGCAAGCGAGGGCGATTTTCCGCGCGTACGCTGCCGTTTCGAGCAAACGAAGCGTGGTTCTCGGGCCGCCGACGGCGTCGACGGCGAGCGCCGACAACAAGCGCGAAGCGAAATCCCTCGACCCCGCGGCGCGCGCCGGGCGCGGCGCGGCAGACGTCTCGCCATCACGCAATTGTTGCTCCGACCGTTCCGCGCCGCGCGCCGCGCGCCCGCAGCAGGCCCGCAAGCCCCGAGCGACGCGCAACCTCAAAGGAGAAACCTGGAGGACAGGCTTCCTAGTACGGCTCGTCCAAGTTGGCGTGGGCCTGGGCATCGGCGTCCAAGCCGAAGAACTTGCCCTGCCGATAGCGATCGAGCGCCACCAGCGCGATCATGCCGGCGTTGTCGCCGCACGCGCTCAAGGGCGGCATGACCAGGCGTACGCGCAAGCGCTCGCACAAGCTTTCGTACGCAGCGCGCAGCACCGGATTCGCCGCCACGCCGCCGCCCAGGCAGAACGTGCGCGCGCCCGTTTGCCGCAAAGCCATTTCGGCCTTCTTCACCTGCACGTCCACAACCGCCTGCTGAAAGCTGGCGCACACGTCGGGCACGTTGACGTCGCGGCCCGCCGCGCGTTCGTTGTTGATGTACGTGACCACGGCGGTTTTGAGCCCCGAAAGCGAGAAGCGCAAATCCCCCGAATGCATCATGGCGCGCGGAAACGCGATAGCGCGCGGGTCGCCCTTGGCCGCCTCGCGCGAGATCACAGGGCCGCCCGGATACCCCAGGCCAAGCGCCTTCGCTACCTTGTCGAACGCCTCTCCCACCGCGTCGTCGATCGTGGCTCCCAAAGTTTCATAATCGCCCCAATCCTTCATGTGCACAAGCAGCGTATTGCCGCCCGACACAAGCGACACCACAGCCGGCGGCGCGAAATCGGGCGCGCCGATCTTGTTCGCATACAGATGGCCTTCCAGGTGATGCACGCCGATGAACGGCTTTTCGACAGCCCAGGCAGCGCCCTTCGCGAATGCGACGCCCACCACCAGCGCGCCGACCAGCCCCGGTGCGTACGTCACGGAAACAGCGTCGAGGTCGCTCCACGCCAACCGAGAAACGCCCAGATGATCAGCGGCAACGTCGAAGCACTCGTCGCACACGCCGCAGATGGCTTCGATATGCTTGCGGCTGGCGATCTCGGGAACCACGCCGCCGAACCGCGCGTGGAAGTCTATCTGGGAAGCCACCACGTCGGACACCAACGTGCCCGCGCCGTCCACGATGGCTGCCGCCGTCTCGTCGCACGACGACTCGATGGCCAAAATGAGCGGGCGCACGAAATCGGAAGCCTCCGCGCAAGGGGACGCGCCCGCGGGCGACGAAGCGCGCGCTTCGTCGATGTGCAGCGCCATGCCCGCAACGTCATGCTGGGCCAGCGGCAAGGGGCCTTCCAGGATGAGCGCGTCTTCGCCGTCGGAATAGTACCGAGGACGCGTGCCGATCGACCGGAAGCCAAGCGCCTCGTAGAACGCATGCGCGCCCTTGTTGCCCGCGCGGACCTCAAGCGAGCACGTCGAAGCGCCCAAATCGCGCGCATCGGACGCCACGCGCGCAAGCAGCTCGCGAGCGATGCCGCACCGACGCCACGACGGATCCACCCCCACTTTGAGGATCTGCACCTGCCCGTCGACCACCCATCCGCCGGCATAGCCGATCAAATGATCCTGGCTGTACGCCGCCCACCAGGTGCGATCGCCTCGCGGCAGCTCGTCTGCAACCAGCGCTGCGCTCCAAGCATCCGAACCCATGACCGTCGATTCCAAAGCCGCAACATCGGCTGCATGGGCAGCGTCAAGCGGCTTGTAGGTAATGCCGCTCGCATCGGGACGCGCGTTCAAAATCGCCGTATCGTGCATGCTGGCGCGCTGGTCTCGCCGAGGCGCCACGTCCTGCACACCAGCCGTCAAATTGCGCGGATCGTTCTTGGACAGGCGAATGCGCTCGTTCTCTTCCGCGTCCGACAAGCGCGTGTACACCGGCAACGCGAACGCCGGATCGTGCGCAACCGCGTCGAACGGATCCGCATCGCCCGCACGCCATGCAGCTTGCAGCGCCAGCAAAAGGCCCCGCCCCGTAGGCGTCCAGAGCGCTTCGGCAAGCGCCGATCCGCATGGATCGAACAGGTCCGCGTACTTGCGCAGCGCATCTCCGGCAATCAGCAGATTCGACAGGCCCGCTGCCGTCAGCTCTTCCGCAGCTGCTTCGACTTTCACCACGCGATCGGCTTCCAAGCGCTCGATGCCCTGGTCGTTCAAGGTGTAGCGCACCGGATACACCTCTTTGCGCATGGCGTCCGCCACCACCGCCAAGGCGCCGCGCGCGCCGTCGGCCTGCGCGTTCCATGCCACCGCGTCAAGCGACGACACGCCAATCAGGGGAACCTCAAGCGCCGAAGCGACGCCTTTCGCCGTTGCCATGGCAATGCGAACGCCCGTGAACGACCCCGGCCCGCGCCCGACGACCACGCAGGCGATCTGCTTGCGCGAGACGCCGGCTTCGGCCAAAGCCGCGTCGATGCGCGGCAGCAGCTGGGTATTCGACGCGCGGCGGGCCTCCGCCTCGACCGACGCGACCAATTCGACGGTACGGCTTTCGGAATGCAGCGCGCCCAGCCCGATGGCGATCACTTCATTAGCCGTGTCGAATGCAAGCACGTACGTTGCACGCGCAGACGCGCCCTGCGGACGCGGAGCAGCTTCACCCACCTGGTTACCTCGCAGACTTCATAAGGCGCGACTTGGAGTCCTTCGCCCAAAGAAACAAGAGCTGGCGCGACCGATCGCCGTACGCATGCGCCTCCACGGAGCGGTTCCCTTCGGAATCCACCGAAATGCACACCTCCAGATACCCGTACGGAAGCGACTCGGGAAACTTCTCGCCCCATTCGATGAACGACGCGCCGTCGGCATCTATGGTTTCGTAATAGCCGGTGTCCTCCAGTTGGTCGGCGGAGTCCAGTCTATACAGATCGAAATGATAGAGCGGCAGCGTGCCGCCGGGATACGTGAGCAAGATATTGAAGGTTGGGCTGGTCACCTGGTCGCGAACGCCCAGGCCAGCCGCCACGCCTTGCACGAACTGCGTCTTGCCCGCGCCCAGATCGCCCGTAAGCACGATGACGTCGCCAGCGTGCAGATACGGCGCCAGCGTGACCGCAAGCTGCTTCGTCGCCTCGGACGACGTGGTCTTGCGCGTGTATGTTAACCCGTTAGCCATACCCCGTATGATACGACAACCCGGCAAGACGCGGGAGCCGTTTCGGAATATCCCCATGCAAGGCGCGCGTACCTGCCCCGAAAGTCCCGAACGCGCGCAGAAGCGCTACTTCACCACGAAGTCGCCGGGCAGGCGCGGAGCGGTGCGACGGTACGTCACCGCCGGATATCCCAGCAGCATGCACGTTTGAAGCGGGCGATCCTGCACCTCCAGCCACGACTTCACCGCCGGAAGCCCCTCGGCCGCACGGCACAAGTACCCGTTGAAAAGCATGCCCAGGCCAAGCGATGCGGCCATAAGCTCCATGTTCTGCGAAGCAAGACCGGCGTCGTCCGCGCGATCAGCCGCCACGAACACCACCGCGGGGGCGTTACGGAACAGAAAGTCGCGCGAGGGTTCCGCTTTCACGCCCTCCAGGAACAGAGCGCATTGCGCAGCCCATCGGGGCCGATCGGATCCAGGAGAAGCGAGCACGTCCTCGATGCCGCCCCACACCAGCCGCTTGAGCTCGTCCAGGCCGTCCTGCACCACCACGAACCGACACCCTTGCGCGTTCTTAGCCGTGGCGGTGTAGCGTCCGGCCTGCAAGATCAGGTCGATCTTCTGGCGCTCCACCGCACAAGGCCGATACCTCCGAATGCTGCGCCGCGACTTGATCGCCTGCAGCAGATCGTGCGCGTCGACGAAGCGAGAAAGCGGCTCGACGGGCTCCACGTCGGCCATATCGTAGCCGGAAATGGACACGGCACCGGTCGGGCACACGGCCACGCAATGCCCGCACAGGATGCACCGACCTAAAACCTGGGCGATTCCGTTCTGAATGCGCAGGTCATCGGCTACGCAATCGTCTGCGCACCTGCTGCACCCGATGCAGCGAGCCTCGTCGATCTCAACCCGCATCGCGCTACCTCAGCAATGCTTCCGCGGCAGCCACGGTATGAGCCATCGTCACCGAGGTGGTCACGGTTCCGATGCCGCCCGGCACCGGCGTGATGGCGCCCACGATGGGCTCCACCTCGTCGAAGTTCACGTCGCCGCACAGCTTGCCGTGCGTATCGAAGTTGATGCCCACGTCGAGCACCGTCTGACCGGGACTGAAGAACTCGGCCCCGTACGCCCGCGCGCGCCCCGTCGCGCAGATGACGATGTCGGCCTCGCGGCAAATGGCCGGCAGGTTCTCGGTCCGGGAATGGCAGATAGTCACGCTGGCGTTGCGCCGCAGCAGCATCATGGACACCGGCTTGCCCACCACCAGGCTGCGGCCGACCACCACCACGTGCTTGCCCACCAGGGGCACGTCGTAATGGTCGAGCATTTCAACGCAGGCCGCAGCGGTGCACGGCGGAAACCCGTCGCTCGCATCGGTGAACACGGAGGCCAGCGAGGCAAGCGATATGCCGTCGACGTCCTTCGCCGGAGCAAGCGCGTTGCACATGGCCTTCTCGTCGATGAAGCTGGGCAAGGGGCGAAACATGAGGCACCCGTGCACGGTCTTGTCGTAATTGATGGACTGAAGCGTTGCCTGCAAGGCAGCCTGCGGAGCGAACTCGTCCAGCACGTACGGCTTGACCGCGATGCCCAGGCTTTCCGCGCGCTTGACGGCCGTGCGCTCGTAGGACAGGTCGTCGGGACGCGCGCCCACGCGCACAAGAGCGAGCGTGGGAACGATTCCCTCCTGCCGCAGAACCTCGATGCGCGCGCCCATGTCCTGCGCCATGCGATCGACGACGGGCTTCCCTTTCAGCTGAATGGCCATACGATCAGGCTCCTTTACGAAACAGCTTGCTTGACGTGCGCGAACAGATCGTCGCACTGAGCACGAACGGAATCGGCAACGGCGTTGGCCTGGTCGCGATAGCGCGCGGCCCGGTCGCGATCATCCATCGAAGCGGCGTTGATGAATATGTTGAGGCTCGCCCCGTCCACGGCGGCGCGCGCGAACGCCGCAGCTACGCCGGCATCGGAGAGGGCCATCCGGCTGCCGTGGTACGCCAGGAAGTCGGTCAGCTCGACCACCTCCGCAATGCGCTGCATAATTTCCAGGGGGACGTCGCATGCGCCCACAAGCGCGGTTTGCAGCGCTTCGTTTTTCGCCGCCTGCTCCTCGGGCGTCGCCTTGGGCATGCGATACGCAGCGGCCAGCGGCGCGAACGCGCGCGCATCCTCGTCCACCAGCTCGATCAAACGCTCCCGCACGGCGGCAAGCTTTTCCAGCGTCACGTACGCGTCGGCCTCCACGTCGGCGTACGTTTTCTTGCCCACGGTCAGGTTCCCCACCATGGAAGCAAGGGCCGAAGCCAGCGCGCCCACGTACGCGGAGGCCCCTCCCCCGCCCGGCGTTGGAGCGGAGCTAGCCAATTCCTCGATGAACTTCGTATCCATTCGGGCCTCCTCGCAGGCAAGTCCAAAGCGCATTCCAGCTGACCGGAAACCGGGTGCGCGACGGCAACACGTTCCCAGCGCGCTCTACGCGCCTTTTCTTGAAACGGTCATTGTGCCAGAAAGCCCGCATCCGAACAGCGCCTGCCGCCCAAAAACAAGCCGGTTTGGCAGGAATTCCACGGCGGAGGGAGCGCGAGGGAGCGGAGAGGGCCGCCCGATGACGGAGAGCGAGCGCCCCGCCGAAGCTTTGGTCGCCCAGGTTGGCGTAGTAAATCAGCGAGGGCTTCCACGGTGCCCCAGATCGGCCCGTTTCGCGGCCGAGCGTGCTTCGCACGTGAGGGCAAGCGAAAAAGGGTCGAGATGGAGTGCCGTGGAAGCCCGCAGCGTCGGCGTGTTCCGCCGTTCGGAGAACGGCGGAACACGATTAGAACAGTCCGGAAATCTTGCCGGTTTCGTCCACGTCGATCTTGAACGCAGCCGGGCTCTTCCCCAGGCCGGGCATGGTCATGATGGATCCCGTCAGGGCCACCACGAAACCAGCGCCTGCAGACACCTTCGCCTGGCGAACGGTCACCGTGAAGTCGCGCGGCGCGCCCAGCTTGGTCTGGTCGTCGCTGAACGAGTACTGGGTCTTGGCCATGCACACGGGCATGTTGCCGAACCCGAGCGCCTCAAGCTGCGCCAGCTCCTTCTTCGCAGCCGGCTCGAACGTCACGCCGTCGGCGTGGTAGATGCGCTTCGCGATGGCCTCGATCTTCTGAGCCAGCGTCAGGTCGTCGTCGTAAGAGAACTCGAACGTCTCGGCGCTGCGGCCCTCGGCGTCGCCCTCTTCGCACAGGCGCACCACCTCGTCGGCCAGCGCCTGGCCGCCCTTGCCGCCCTTCGCCCACACCTCGGACAGCGCGACGTTCACGCCCAGTTCGCGGCACTTGGCTTCCACCAGGTCCAACTCGGCCTTGGTGTCGGTCGGGAACGCGTTGATGGCAACGACGCACGGCAGGTTGTACACCTTCGTGATGTTCTCCACGTGCTGCAGCAGGTTGGGCAGGCCGGCCTCCAGGGCCTCCAGGTTTTCCTCATTGAGGTCAGCCTTCGCCACGCCGCCGTGATTCTTGAGCGCGCGCACCGTGGCAACCACGACCACGGCGTCGGGCTTGAGGCCCGCCAAGCGGCACTTGATGTCCAGGAACTTCTCCGCACCCAGGTCGGCACCGAAGCCGGCTTCGGTCACGCAGTAATCGCCCAGCGCCATGGCCATGCGCGTGGCCATGATGGAGTTGCAGCCGTGCGCGATGTTGGCGAAGGGACCGCCGTGCACGAACGCCGGCGTGCCTTCGAGCGTCTGCACCAGGTTCGGCTTCAAGGCGTCCTTCAGCAGCGCCGTCATAGCGCCCTCGGCATGCAGGTCGTGCGCCGTAACCGGCTTGTCGTCGTAGGTGTAGCCCACCACGATGCGGCCCAGGCGCTCCTTGAGATCGGTAATGGAAGTGGCCAGGCAGAAAATGGCCATGACCTCGGAGGCCACCGTAATGTCGAAGCCGTCCTCGCGCGGCACGCCATGCGCCTTGCCGCCCAAACCGTCCACGATGTTGCGCAGCTGGCGGTCGTTCATGTCCACCACGCGCTTCCACGTGATCTTGCGCACGTCGATGCCCAGCTCGTTGCCGTTGTGGATGTGCGCATCCAGCAGAGCCGCCAGCAGGTTGTTGGCCGCGCCGATGGCATGGAAGTCGCCCGTGAAGTGCAGGTTGATGTCCTCCATGGGAATGACCTGGGCGTATCCGCCGCCCGCCGCGCCGCCCTTGATGCCGAACACGGGACCGAGCGAAGGCTCGCGCAGAGCCACGACCACGTTCTTGTCCTGAAGGGCCAGCGCATCGGCCAAACCTACCGTCGTGGTGGTCTTGCCTTCGCCGGCCGGCGTGGGGTTGATGGCCGTGACCAGGATGAGCTTGCCCGGCGCGTGCTCCACGTCCGCGAGCAAGTTGTAGTCGACTTTCGCCTTGTTGGTGCCGTACATCTCCAGGTACGACTCCGGCACGCCCGCCTTCTTGGCGATCGCGCTGATGTGCTCGGGGGTGGTCGCTTGGGCAATTTCAATGTCACTCAACACGTCGGGCCCTCACTTTCTTGGTTTGGTCTGGACTTTTCGGAATCATGAAGTATAGCGCGCGCAGCGGCATAAAACGGCGGGCATGCGGTCGAAGGTCTTAGGATAGGGCAATGCGGTCGCACAATCCGCATTCCGCCTGATCCGCCGACGCCTCGTACACCAAGCGCAATCCTTCCAACGTCAGATCGGGATTGGTCGTCGTAATGGTCTGCGACTGGGCGGCCACGCGAGAAGCAAGCCCGCCCGTAGCAACCACGGTGGTCTGGTAGCCCAGCTGATCGAAGATACGGCGCACCAGCCCGTCCACACGATCGGCCTCGCCGTAAACGATGCCCGCCTGAATGGCCTGCTCGGTGTTGTGCCCGATGGCGGTATGGGGATCGACCAGGTCGATGGCGCCCAGCTTGGTCGCATGATCGAACAGCGCCGACGACGACGTTTCGATGCCCGGGGCAATCACGCCGCCCACGAACCGACCCTGATCGTCCACTACCTCCATGTTGGTGGCCGTGCCGAAATCGACCACGATCACCGGCGCGCCGTACAACGCCTTCGCCGCCACTGCGTCGGCCACGCGGTCCGCGCCGATCTCGTGCGGGTTGGGATAGTCGGCCTCGAACAAATTCCCTGCGGTTTCAGCCGAGCACACCAGCGCGTGCTTGCCGATCATGCGCCTCGTCGCATCGCACCACGCCGCCGTCAGCTGCGGAACCACCGAAGCAAGCGCCACGCCGTCCAGGTCGTCGAACGCAATCCCCTCGGAGCTCAGCAAAGGCACCAGCTTGACGCGGAGCTCGTCCGACGTATGGCGTTTGTTGGTGGCCACGCGCCACCGAAACCGAAGAGCCCCTTCCTGGTAGATGCCGAATACCGTTTGCGTGTTCCCCACGTCGATAGCAAGTAACATGTTTCTGACAGTCTCCTTATACGGCGCCCGA
>NZ_DBFOSR010000084.1:0-17684 GCF_048427265.1 Paraeggerthella sp. | reverse complement strand
ATATTATCCTTGACAAAGGATAATATTGCCGTTAAAGTACTACGTGATGAAACGACCAACTTCTCCGGTTTCCTCGTTTCACTCGTCCAAGCGCAGACCGCCTCCCCCGCGGTCTGCGCTTGCGTTTGGGCCGGGGCGGCTGGCCGGCCAAATCCCGCCGCCGCGAAGCAGTTCCTCGAAGCAGCAGCGCCTTCTCATCCGCCTCTTTTGCGTTGGCTTGGTCCGATCGATGCCGATTTGTCTATAATGAACAGCAGTATGCCTTGCACGTGGCCGGGCGCTTTGCGCTTCGGCACCCATAAGGAAAGGAAGTTTCGTGGCAGACATTCACTTCGGCACCGATGGATGGCGCGCTATCATCGGCGAAGACTTCACGAGCGATAACCTGGTGCGCGTCGTGGACGCGGCCGCTCGTATGTTCAAGGAAGACGCGGTGGCGGCCGGCCGACCGGCTGACGCGCCGGGCACGTTGATCGTCGGTCATGATTGCCGTCAGGATGCGCATGCCTACGCGCAGTTGGCGGCCGAGGTTGCTGCGACGCAGGGCTTTGCGGTCAAGCTGACGCAGGATTACTGCCCCACGCCCACGCTGTGCTGGTCCGTGGCGCAGGACGCCGACGCGGTGGGCGGCATCATGCTCACCAGCAGTCACAACCCGGCTGAATACCTGGGCGTCAAGTTGCGTATGGCCGACGGCGGCGCGGCGGGCAAGGACTTCACCGATCGCGTGGAGGCGGCGTTCGTCGACGAGCCTCTTGAAGCTCGCGGAACGTATGAGACGGTGGATCTCATGACGCCGTACCTGGCTACGCTGAAAGAGCGCGTTGACGTCGAGGCTATCCGCAGCGCCAACTTGCGCGTGGTGGTGGACCCGCTGTACGGAGCGGGTCGCCTGTACTTGGCGAATCTGCTGCGCGATCTGGGCGTTGAGGTGTGCGAGATCAACAATGCCGAGGATCCCACGTTCGACGGGCTGCACCCCGAGCCCATTCCGCCCTGGGTTGACCGCTGCTTGGCGAAGGTTCCCGAACTGGGCTACGATGCCGGCTTTATCAACGACGGCGATGCCGATCGTATCGGCGCGGTGGACGAGCACGGCAATTTTGTGAACCCGCACCGCATCATCACGCTGATCACGTCGCATCTGGCCGAGGACAAGGGCCTTTCCGGCCGCGTTGTGTCCACCATCACGGCGTCGGCCATGCTGGCTCGCCAGTGCAAGCGCTTGGGCCTGGAGCTGACCAGCACGCCCGTGGGCTTCAAGTGGATTTACGCCGAGATGGAGAAGGGCGACGTCATGCTGGGCGGCGAGGAGTCCGGCGGCATCGGCATTCCCGGCCACGTCATGGAGCGCGACGGCCTGCTCATGGCGTTGCTGCTGTGTGAAACCATGGCGCAGCGCGGCATGAGCCTGGGTCAGCTGGTGGACGACATGTTCCAGAAGGTGGGCAAGCTGGAGTTCGAGCGCCAGGGCCTTGCCATCACCGACGAGCAGATGGCGAATTTCCGCGCGAACATCGTGCCGAGCTACGCACCCGAAAACGTGTGCGGGAAAAAGGTCGTCGATGTCGATCGTCGCGACGGCGTGAAGTTTTACCTGGAAGGCGATGCATGGGTGATGATGCGCCCCTCCGGCACCGAGCCGCTCGTGCGCATTTACGCCGAAGCCGAAACCGTGGACGAGGTGCGCGATCTTCTTGCTGCTGCTGCGGAAGTGGTGACGGCTTAATTTTCGAGGACGCGTTTCGCGTTGCAAGGAGGGCCGGCTTCGGCCGGCTCTCCCGATGGGAAGCGGGACCGGTAAGACGAGATAGGGCGGAGGGGCAAGGTCGGTGACGTAGCCCCTCCGCCTCGCTCGGCTTTACCGGTCCCGCCCTTTTGCGTCGCCCCGTTTGGGAAGCTTCTTGAGCAGGGCCCAGGCCACTTGTTTTTCTTGGCCGTCGTCGAGCATGCGGGAAAACGACCGGAACGCCACGCAGGTGCGTCCGAAAACGCGGCTCGCTTTTCCCGGAACGGCTTTGCATCGGTACGTCTCGCAAAGCGCCTTAAGAGCGGCCTCGTCGGTTGCGACAAGGCAGAGCGGGTCCACGCCTTCGATCAGCAAAAACAGCGCTTGGCTGTCAAGGGGCGTTCCCTCGGGGGCTAACGTTGCGAACAGGCAGGCATCGCGCCCGTACCCGAGGGCTGCGGCGGAGCTGTTCAGCGCATTGCGACTGCGCTCGTCAAGCTGTTGCGTGCTCAGCACGCACACGAGCCCCGAGCGCGCGCCGCTCAGGTGGGCTCCGAACAGCTCCCACGCTTCATCCAATGCGACCTCGTACATGTTACCGTTTGCAGATTTTTTCACACTGTCCCTTGCGGTCCATTCTGGTTCGCCGTATAACAATCATGATAGCAAGAAACGGGCAGCTGCGCCGCGCTTCCTGCAAGGGGCGGTTGCCGTACGATAAAGGAGGCTCGCTATGTGCACGAACGGTATCAACACGGGTCAGTTCGAGCAGATGATCGACCAGATCGACGACCATATTAAGCTGGAGCGCCGTTGGGCGCACTCCCTTGGGCATACGGCGGGCGATGCCGGCTACGCTACTGTCAGCGAGAAGCTGCACGCGGCGCAGGCACTGCTCGACGATGTGCGCGCGCTGCTCGACGAGGCCAAGGACGCCCTTGAGGACGACGCCGAGTCGGCGGGCGGCGTTACCGTCAGCCTGGTGTAAGCGGGCATCCATGGGCAATGATCTCATGCGGTTCTCGGTTGCAATGCCCGAGGATTTGCTTGTTCGATTCGACCAGCTGGTAGCGCGTCGCGGCCTGGCGAAGAACCGCAGCGAAGTCGTGCGCGACTTGGTGCGGGATGCGCTGGTGGAAGACGAATGCTCCACGCCCGGCGTTGAGGTGGTGGGCACGATCACCATCGTGTTCGATCACCATGCAAGCGATTTGCAAGAGAAGCTGCACGCCATCCAGCACGAGTATTTTCAGGAAATCGTTTCCTCGATGCACGTCCATCTGGATGCGCACAATTGCCTGGAGGTCATCGTGGTGCGCGGTGAAACAGGCTTGGTGCAGGATATCGCGAACCTTATTCTGGGCACGAAGGGCGTGCAGAACGGTCGTCTGGTCGTAACTACGACCGGGCAGTATATGTAGGGAGCAGTATGGACACGACGGTCATGTTGGGCCACGGCAGTGGCGGTACCATGATGAAACGCATCATAGACGAAGTTTTCTTCGCGGCGTACGCCGGAGACGAGCTGTTGCGCGGTGACGATGCGGCGGTGCTGCCCGCCCCTGCTCCGGGCGAGCGCTTGGCGTTTTCGACCGACAGCTTCGTGGTTACTCCGCATTTTTTCCCCGGCGGCGATATCGGTCGTTTGGCCGTGTGCGGCACGGTGAACGATGTGGCTACAAGCGGCGCAACGCCACGCTATCTGAGCTGCGGATTCGTGCTGGAAGAGGGATTTCCCATCGAGGATTTGAAGCGCATTTGCGCATCGATGGCCGAATGCGCTCGCGAAGCGGGCGTTGCGCTGGTCACCGGCGACACGAAGGTGGTCAACCGCGGTCATGGCGATGGGGTGTACATCAACACCTCGGGCGTGGGCACGCTTTCCGAAGGCATCGACCTAGGCGGGTCGCGGTGCCAGCCTGGCGATAAAGTGCTGGTCACGGGAACCTTGGGCGATCACGGCATCACCATCATGAGCTGTCGCGAATCTCTTTCGTTCTCGGCCGACCTGGAAAGCGACGCCGCGCCCCTCAACCATTTGATCGCCGACGTGCTTGCGGCGGCTCCTTCTACGCGCTGCTTCCGCGACCCTACGCGCGGCGGTTTGGCGTCTACTCTGAACGAGCTTGCGGCGCAGTCGGGGACCGACATCACGATCGAAGAGGATGCCGTTCCCGTAAAGCCTGCCGTACAGGGCGCGTGCGACATGCTGGGTTACGACGTGCTTCAGGTGGCGAACGAGGGCAAAATGGTGTGCGTGGTAGCCGCCGATCAGGCCGAAGCCGCGTTGGCTGCCATGCGTGCGAACCGCTACGGTGCCGACGCCGCCATGATCGGAGAGGTTTCCGCTGCGCAGCCGGAACGCGGCTCCAAGGTGTTCTTGCGCACGGCTTTCGGCGGCACGCGCATCCTCGACATGCTGGTGGGGGAACAACTGCCCAGAATTTGCTAGATATTCGAAGCCGTTCTTGTTGAAGCGGGACTTGAAAGCGCCGCGCGGTTGTCGATGGTAAATCGACGGCGCTTTTCGCGCCGCACCCTGAGAATTTCACCATTTTTTCTTGCAATCGGCGGGAATAATGGTATCTTGCGGGCATGAAGTTTTGGGGAAGCCCTCCGGCCTTGGCGCTGGGTTGCTTTAAAGACGAGAAGGAGTGTTATCATGGCTCACCCGGTTATCGAAGCCGATGAGTGCATCGGCTGCGGCATCTGCGTCGATGCGTGCCCGCAGGAAGTGCTCGAAGTCGTTGGCGGCGTCGCTGAGGTCGTGAACGAGGACGCCTGCATCGCATGCGGCGATTGCGTTGAAGAGTGCCCCATGGGCGCCATTCCCGAGGTTGTCGAAGAGTAACTTCCTCACTCGGACTGCTCGCTTGAGCGAATTTGAAGCTCCCGTCTCCTTCGCAGGAGGCGGGAGCTTTTTTGCGTTCGGAGCTAGCCGCGCAACGCTTTCGATCGGCGGGCCTTCATCCGGTTGCCCCGGTGCTTCTGGCCGCCGGTGCTGCCGCCGCTTCGCGCCCGGCTTTTCATTCTTGCGCGGGCCGCGCCGTTGTTTCGCGGGCTGGTCCGCGGTCTTGTGAACCTGTCGGAAGCGTCGGCCTTGCAACAGGTGCGTGCATGCTGCGTAACAAGTGCCGAATTGCCCCTGAAGGAGTTGCTGCGGTGTCTATAGTTGGCGTGTTGAAATAACTTGTGTGACAAATTGGTAACTAACTTGACAACCAAAGACTTAGATTATATATTCCAAAACATCGAAAGCGGATTGAGCGTCGAGGCAGCACCTTTTGCTTGGTCCTTGCTGACGACCGTGCGCTCCCGAGCGCGCATTGCATGCGAATACAACAACTGCTGACACGTGAACATTGGTTACAAACTCCAACAGAGAGGAAGCATGATAATGGGTAAGATTCTAGGCATCGACTTGGGCACCACGAACTCCGCCATGGCCGTGATGGAGGGTTCCGAGCCCGAAATCCTCGTCAACGCCGAGGGCGACCGTACCACGCCGTCCGTCGAAGGCTTCCGCAAGGACGGCGAGCGCGTGGTGGGCAAGGCCGCGAAGAACCAGGCCGTCACCAATCCCGAGAACACGGTTGCATCCGTGAAGCGCTTCATCGGCCGTTCCTTCAACGAGACGGGCGAAGAGCAGAAGACCGTCAGCTACAAGGTCCAGAAGGGCAAGGACGGTCGTGCGGTCGTCGACATCGACGGCAAGGACTACACGCCGGAGGAAATCTCCGCCATGGTTCTGCAGAAGCTCAAGAACGACGCCGAGAAGCAGCTGGGCGGCCCGGTGACCCAGGCGGTCATCACGGTTCCCGCGTACTTCAACGACGCTCAGCGCCAGGCCACCAAGGATGCCGGCAAGATCGCGGGCCTCGAAGTGCTTCGCATCATCAACGAGCCGACGGCCGCTGCGCTGGCCTACGGCCTTGACAAGACCAACAAGGACGAGAAGATCCTCGTCTTCGATCTGGGCGGCGGCACGTTTGACGTATCCATCCTCGAGCTGGGCGACGGCGTGTTCGAGGTTGCGGCTACCGCAGGCGACAACCACCTGGGCGGCGACGACTGGGACCAGCGCGTCATCGACTGGATGGCTGACAAGTTCAAGGCTGAAAACGGCATTGACCTGCGTGCCGACAAGATGGCTCTGCAGCGTCTGAAGGAAGCCGCCGAGAAAGCGAAGATGGAACTGTCCTCCACCACGCAGGCCAACATCAACCTGCCCTTCATCACGGCTGACGCGTCCGGTCCGAAGCACCTGGACTACACGTTGACCCGCGCTGAGTTCGAGCGCATCACGAAGGACCTGCTGGATCGCGTTCGCACCCCTGTCGAGCGCGCGCTCAAGGACGCGGGCCTCAAGTCCGGCGACCTTGACGAGGTCATCCTGGTGGGCGGCTCCACCCGTATGCCCGCCGTGCAGGACATCGTGAAGAAGCTCACCGGCAAGGACCCGAACATGTCCGTGAACCCGGACGAGGTCGTGGCCATGGGTGCTGCCGTCCAGGGCGGCGTGCTGGCTGGCGACGTCGAGGGCATCCTGCTGCTGGACGTGACCCCGCTTTCGCTGGGCGTCGAGACCATGGGCGGCGTGATGACCAAGATGATCGACCGCAACACCACCATCCCGACCCGCAAGACCGAGATCTACTCCACTGCGTCGGATAACCAGACGTCGGTCGAGGTCCACGTCCTGCAGGGCGAGCGTCAGATGGCGGGCGACAACAAGACGCTGGGCAAGTTCCAGCTGACCGGCATCCCCGCGGCTCGTCGCGGCGTGCCTCAGATCGAGGTTACGTTCGACATCGACGCCAACGGCATCGTGAACGTGTCGGCCAAGGACCTGGGCACCGGCAAGCAGCAGCAGATCACCATCTCCGGTTCCACCGCGCTGAACGACGACGAGGTCGAGCGCATGGTGAAGGATGCCGAGCAGCATGCTGAAGAGGACAGGAAGCGCAAGGAAGAAGTCGAGATCCGCAACAACGCCGACGCTTTGGTGAACGCCACCGAGCAGACGCTGGCCGAAGTGGGCGACAAGGCTCCGGCTGACGTGAAGGCTGCTGCCGAAGAGGCCATCGCCGAGGCGAAGACGGCTCTGGAGGGCTCCGATATGGATGCCATCAAGGCTGCGACCGAGAAGATGCAGCAGGCCGGGTACAAGCTGGCCGAGGTTGTGTACTCCACCGAGGGCGCCGCTGCCGGTGCCGGTGCGGCTGCCGCTGAGACGGCTCCTGCCGACGACACCATTGAAGCTGACTACGAGGTTGTCGAAGACGACGACACGAAGGAAGGGAAGTAATCGCCATGGCCCAGCCGAGCACACCCTCGCCGGCGCGCGCGGCGCAAGGCGAAGGCAAGCAGATCCCCATTGAAGACGTTCGCGCTGCTGCCGAGGAGTCTCAGCAGCAGGGACGCGATGCCAACGCGGGCGACGGCGCCCCCTCCTCTTCCGACGCCGTGGCCGATGCTGTCCCGGTCGATCCGCAAGGATCGGCCGAGGGCGGCGCCCCTGGAGCGGCTTCGGCCGAAGGCGCCGAGGCTGCTGCGGAAGCCCAGCCGACCAACGACGAGCTGGTCGCCCAGGCCCAGGCGGAAGCGCGCGAGTGGCAGGACAAGTTCATGCGCTTGCATGCCGAGTGGGATACGTACCGTCGCCGCACGACCGAGCAGCGCGAAGTCGAGAAAGCGCGCGCTACGGAGAAGCTTGTTTCCGGGCTGATCCCCGTCATCGACGACTTCGAGCGCACTATCGACTACGCAGCCAAGAACGGTGAAACAGGACTGTTCGACGGCGTGAAGGCGGTGCATGCGAAGTTCGTCGGCGTGCTGACGAAGGACGGCGTGCAGGTTATCGATCCGGCGGGCGAGGCGTTTGATGCGCTGGAAGCCCAGGCGGTTGCCACGGTCGATGACGCAAGCGTCCCCGACGAAACGGTGAGCGAAGTGTACCAAAAGGGTTACAAGATGGGATCAAAGGTCTTGAGACCCGCAATGGTGACCGTTACCACCGGCGGACCAAAACGCGAAAAGCCGCAGGAAGACGCGGAAAAGAAGTAAAGCAACGGTAAGCGGGCGACACCATACGGTAGCCCGCTTTTGCTTAATGATGAACAGGTAACAGCGAGGCTTCGGCGCGATGTCGTGGGCCTCCTCACATTGAAAGGAAGGTGGAGCGCATGTCGGCCACTCCCGACTATTACAAGACGCTGGGCGTTCCACGCACGGCGACGGCCGATGAGATAAAGAAGGCGTTCCGCAAGCTGGCACGAACGCACCATCCCGACGCCGGCGGCGACGAAGCGAAGTTCAAGGAGATCAACGAGGCGTACGAGGTTCTTTCCGACGACAAGAAGCGCAAGCTGTACGACCAGTACGGCACGGCAAACGAGAACCATATTCCCCAAGGCTGGGGCGGCGGTGCCGTGAACGTCGAAGACATCTTCGGCGGCGGCGCGGGTGGCTTCGGCAGCTGGGCCGATATTCTGGAGAGCATTCGCCACGGAGAAGGGGCCTTCGGTTCCGATTGGGACTTCAACGGCTCCGGTTTCGGCGGCGCCCGCCAGCCGCGCCCGCGCAAGGGCCAGGACATGAACGTGACGTTGAACGTGACGTTCGACGAGGCGTTTTCGGGTGCCGAGAAGCGCGTGACCGTGCGCGTTCCGGGCCGCGGCGAATCGGAAACCTTGACGGTGAAGATTCCGGCCGGCGCCGTCGACGGCGGTCGTCTGCGCTTCAAGGGCAAGGGCGGTCCGGGCGAAAACGGCGGCGCATCGGGCGACTTGCTGATCACCACCAAGATCGACGAGCATCCCTACTACAGCCGCAAGGGCGCCGACGTGCTCATGGACGTGCCGGTAAGCGTGGCCGAGGCGGCGCTGGGCGCGAGCGTGGTGGTTCCCACGCCTGACGGCACGAAGGTGCGCGTGAAGGTTCCCGCCGGCACGCAGGACGACACCGTTCTGACCGTGCGCGGCAAGGGCGCTCCCAAGGTGAAGGGCGAGGGCTCGGGCGATCTGAAAATTGCCGTCAAGGTGCTGGTTCCGAAGGAAATGAACGAAGGCCAGAAGAAGGCTATGGAAGATTACCTGGCTGCGACAACGGAAGACGTGAGGAGCTGGGCGCAATGAGCGAACGTACCGACCGCAACCGCCCGCTGTACATGATCAGCGTGGCCGCGCAGCTGGCTGGCGTGCATCCCCAGACCTTGCGTGCGTACGAGCAGAAGGGTCTCGTGTCTCCGCAGCGCACCAGCGGCAACACCCGCATGTACTCGCAAGCGGACATCGAACGCCTGGAGCTTATTAACGAGCTGACGGGCGAGGGCATCAACTTGGCAGGCGTCATCCGCATTCTGGATTTGCAGGGGCGCCTTGACGAACGCGACAACGAACTTGACGACCTGCACAAACGCGTTCGCCGCTTGGCCGACCGCGTGCACGAGCTGGAAACGCGCGAGAGCGTCAGCGCCCTGGTGCGCGTTTCCGACCTGCCGCCCTCGTTTCGACAGCTACCCTAGCTAGACCTGCTTTTGCCATAGACGAAAGCGAAGGAGGAACGTATATGAACATGGGCAACTTGAACAAGCTGGCCCTCAGCGCGCAGGAGGCGCTTCAGCAGACGATCGTGATCGCTTCTGAAGCCGAGGCCTCCCAGGCGGAACCGATCCACATGCTGAAGGCATTGCTCGAATCGAAAGAAAACAATCTGTCCGCCATCATCAAGCGCATTGGCGCGGAGCCTTTCCAGCTGCTTGCCAACGTGGATGCCGAGATTCAGCGCATGCCGAAGGTCAGCTCCAACAACAACATGATGATGAGCGGCATTCCCGGTCCCGCTTTGCTGGGCGTGATCGACAATGCGGTGAAGGTGGCCGAAAAGCTGGGAGACAGCTACGCTACAAGCGAGCACCTGCTGATTGCCCTGTCTGAAGACAAGGGCGCGGCGGGCAAGGTTTTGAGCGTGGCGGGCGTAACGCGCAAGACCATCGAAGCCGCCTACGATGAGCTGCGCGGCGACACGCGCGTGACCGACCAGCAGAATAAAGTGCAGTTCGAGGCGTTGGAGCAGTACGGCCAGAACCTGACCCAGCAGGCGCGCGAAGGCAAGCTGGACCCGGTGATCGGCCGCGCCGAGGAAATCCGCCGCACTGTACAGGTGCTGAGCCGCCGTACGAAGAACAACCCCGTGCTCATCGGCGAGCCGGGAACGGGCAAAACGGCCATCGTCGAAGGTCTGGCGCAGCGCATCGTGGCAGGGGATGTCCCCTCCAGCTTGAAGGATCGCGACATCATCACGCTGGACCTGAGCGCGATGCTGGCCGGTGCCAAGTACCGCGGCGAGTTCGAGGATCGCTTGAAGGCCGTGCTGCGCGAAGTCAAGCAGAGTGAAGGCCGCATCATCCTGTTCATCGACGAGCTGCACACCATCGTGGGCGCCGGTTCCACGGGCGACAGTTCCATGGACGCGGGCAACATGCTGAAGCCCGCACTCGCCCGCGGCGAGCTGCACGCGATTGGCGCGACCACGCTTGACGAGTACCGCAAGTACATCGAGAAGGACGCCGCTTTGGAGCGTCGTTTCCAGCCAGTGCTGGTCAGCGAGCCTACGGTCGAGGACACCATCGCTATCCTGCGCGGCCTTAAGGAAAAGTACGAGATCCATCACGGCGTGCGCATCACCGATAGCGCCATCGTTGCCGCGGCCGAGCTTTCGAACCGCTATATCTCCGATCGATTCCTGCCTGACAAGGCCATCGACCTCATGGACGAGGCTGCCAGCCGCCTGCGCATCGAGATCGACTCCATGCCGGAAGAGGTCGACGCTGCCGAGCGCAAGCTCACGCAGATGCAGATCGAGGAGCAGGCGCTCATGAAGGAGAGCGACGAGGCTTCCCGCGAGCGTCTTGACGTGCTGCGTCGTGAAATCGCGTCGGCTCGTGAGGACTTGGACAAGCGCAAGGCCGAATGGCAGAACGAGAAGGACGCGATCGAGAGCGTGCAGAACCTCAAGCTGGAGCTGGAAGGCGCCCAGCTTGAAGAGGAGCGCGCCACGCGCGAGGGCGATCTAGTGAAGGCATCCGAAATTCGCTACGCGCGCATTCCCGCATTGCAGCAGCAGCTGCATGCCGCCGAGGAAGCGCTCAACGTCAAGCAGCAGGACGGGGCTATCCTGAAAGAGGAAGTCTCCGACGACGAGATTGCCGAAGTGGTGTCCACCTGGACCGGCATCCCCGTGCAGAAGATGATGCAGGGCGAAATGGCGAAGCTGGTCGACCTTGAGGATAAGCTGCACGAGCGCGTGGTGGGCCAGGACGAGGCCGTGTCCTCGGTTGCCGGCGCTATTCGACGCAACCGCGCGGGCCTGTCCGACCCGGATCGTCCCATCGGCAGCTTCCTGTTCCTGGGCCCGACGGGCGTGGGCAAGACGGAGCTGGCCAAGGCGCTGGCGGAATACCTGTTCGACAGCGAGAAGGCCATGGTGCGCATCGACATGTCCGAGTACATGGAGAAGTTCAGCGTGCAGCGCTTGATCGGCGCGCCTCCGGGATACGTGGGCTACGACGAAGGCGGCCAATTGACCGAGGCCGTGCGCCGCAAGCCGTACAGCGTCATTTTGCTGGACGAGATCGAAAAGGCCCACCCGGACGTGTTCAACATCTTGCTGCAGGTGCTCGATGACGGCCGCTTGACGGACGGGCAGGGCCGCGTGGTGTCGTTCAAGAACTCGATCATCATCATGACCAGCAACGTGGGGTCGCAGTTCATTCGCGAATTTGCCGAGCATGGCGACGAGAAGGCCATGAAGCAGGCCATCGACGGCGCGCTGCGCGCGACGTTTAGGCCCGAGTTCATCAACCGTATCGACGACGTGGTGGTGTTCAACGCGCTCAACATGACGAACATCGAGCCTATCGTCGATCTGCAGCTTGAGGAAGTGCGCGCGCGTTTGGCGGATCGTCGCATCACGCTCGATGTGACGCCTGCCGCGATGGAGCACTTGTCCATCGACGGTTACGATCCCATCTTCGGAGCGCGCCCGCTCAAGCGCCTCATCCAGCGCGAGATCGTGGACCGTATCGCGCAAAAGGTGGTCGAGGGCAATCTGCGCGACCGCAGCCACGTGCTGATCGGCATCGACCAGGACGGCAACTACGAATGCACGGTTGAAGATCCCCTGGACTTCGACAGCTTGACCTTGGATGCGACGCCTATCGACTAGCGTATCTTTTCATGCGAACGAGCGAAGGGCCCGGCATTGCCGGGCCCTTCGCGGTTGCAGGGCCGGTCGGGGCAGCGGGACGAAGGTTGGGAGCAGGGCGGCAAGGTGGGGGAGCGGGCGGATTTCCCGAATTGCTTTCGCTACGCTCACGTTACCTGTTTTCCGTGGTCAGAGTAGGGAAAAAGTCTTATACTGAAGGGGAAGCAGAGGCGGTGGGCTCAGGGCCTGCCGCGACCGAAAGGGGGCCGATTATGGCTGTGAACAACCTGCTTGTTGCGTTCGACGAATCCGAGGGCGGACGCCGCGCTCTGGATATGGCCGTCAGCTTGGCCGAAGTCAATCCCGCGGTGCATATCGACATCGCGTACGTCGTTCCCATCCCGTTGCTGGACGAGAGCCAGATGGCCAGCTTCAAAGAGATTCTCGACATGATGATTTCCGACGGGGAAGACTTGCTTGCCGAAGCGGTTGCGGACGTGCGCGAGGATGTGGCGGCTCGCATCGACTCCTTGTTGCTGACGGGCACGAACCCTGCCACCGAAATTCTCAAACTGGTCGATCAGCGCGAGTACGACCTGGTGGTTGTGGGAAATCGCGGTTTGAGCGGCCTTAAAGAGTACTTGGGCAGCGTGAGTCACAAAATACTGCACGGCTCCAAGATTCCGGTGCTGGTTGCAAAGTAAGCGCACGTCTTGCATGGATTCGCCAACGTGCGGACGGCTTGCCCCGTCCGCACGTTTTTTTGTGGCTCGTGCATGGCGGGTCGGCACTCGCCATGCGTCGGTGGCGTTGCGGCGCAATCCTGTGGTTCAGGATCATGGGCTCGGGCATTAGGTTCGCCTTGCAGGGCCGTGCGCTTCCCGCAGCTGGTCGTGCGGAACAGTTTGCCCATACCCGTCCACGTGTCTGCTTGAGCGGGACGCGCACGGCCCTGCAAGGCGAACCTGTAACCTTGGAATCTAGCTGCCGTTCGGTTGGGAACCTGCAACTGTTTCCCCGTGCCAGTCGATGATGCCTCCCATGTCGGTTACGTTTTTGTACCCCAGCGATACCAGCTTCTCGGCGGCCTGCCTGCTGCGCACTCCCGAGCGGCAATAGATCAGCAGCTCGGCATCCGGGTCCGTCAGCTCGGCGGGTTGCTGGTCGCCGATGGTCTCAACGGGAATGTTGATGGCACCGGGGATGTGTCGTTCGGCGTATTCCTTTGGTGTGCGCACGTCGACTACGGTGACGCCTCCTTGCTCGATCAAGCCTTGGGCCTCGATGGAATCTATGGTTCGATGCGCGTTGGATGATGCGTCGGATTCGCTCGTGCGCTCCATGCTTGTTCCTTCCTGGGTTGACGACGGGTTCGAGCAGGCGGCAAGCGCCAGCAGCCCTGCTGTTGCAAGGACGGCAAGGCTCAGTGCCAGGCCGAGGCGTTTCGTTCGAAGGTTCACGGTCCTTGCTCCTTATCTGCCGGTACAGTATGTACGTGCAATAACTGTAACTTTAGCAAGTACAGATTGGGGAGTCAATAAAACAATAGCGAATGACTATGGAATTCATAGGTGCCGCATGCTTTCGTTTGCGGCGGCCGAGCGATTCCTATGCTTGAGCGGTTGTCGCGCGGGCGATCCCCGGCTGGCGCGGTGCTGGCGATGCGGCTTGCGGCTCGTCGTTGGCCTTAGCGCGCCGACGGACGTGCGCGCAGCTCCCAGAAGGCTACCGCGCTCGCCGCAGCTACGTTGAGCGAATCCACGCCATGGGCCATGGGGATGCGCACCGTGTAGTCGCAGCGTGCGATGGTGCTGCGGGAAAGGCCGTCGCCTTCCGTTCCCAGCACGATGGCCAGCTTTTCCTCGGTGGCAAGAGCGGGGTCGTCAAGCGATACGGAATCGTCGGAAAGAGCCATGGCGGCCGTTTTGAAGCCCAAACTGTGCAGCAGGGGGACGCCCTCTTCCGCCCAGGTGCTGTGGCCCGTTGCTCGGGCGGCGTCATCGTCTCCGATGCGGGTCCAAGGTACTTGGAACACGGTTCCCATAGAAACGCGCACGGCGCGCCGGTACAGCGGGTCGTAGCACGAGGGCGTGACCAGCACCGCATCTAAGTTCAGCGCTGCGGCGGAGCGGAAGATGGCTCCCACGTTGGTGTGGTTCGTAATGTCTTCGAGCACCGCGATGCGCCGAGCGTTGGCAACTACGTCGGCAACGCTGCGCGGCTTGGGGCGACGGAAGGCGGCCAGCGCGCCGCGGGTCAGCTCGAAGCCGGTGAGTTTCGCCAGCTCGTCGTGCGGTGCGACGAACACGGGCACCTCGGGGTGATCGAGGGCGATGCGATCGATGACGGGCTGCAAAGCGGGAACCCATTTCGCCTCCATGAGCATCGACAGCGGCTCCAAGCCGGCTTCGAGCGCTCGCTCGATGACCTTTCCCGACTCGGCGATGAATATGCCTTTCTCGGGTTCGAGCTTGCTGCGCAGCTGCGCTTCGGTCAGGCGCGCGTACGCGTCGAGCCGGGGGTCTTCGAGCACGTCGATCTCTAGCAGGGGCATGGGTACCTTCTTCCTTAAGCGTTGCGCTGCGCTGCGCGCGCGTTGGCTGCCGTGTCGCGAACGTCGGCCAAGCCGCGGTCGCAGAACTCCTCGCACGTCATGATGTGCGCCCCGATGTGGGCCATGTCCTGGATGTTGGCCGCTTGCACGGCGGGGGAGCGCGATGACGTGCAGTCCTCCACGACCACCACGTTGTAGTCGAGCGACAGCGCGTCGTAGCAGCTGGTCCGGATGCAGTTCGGCGTGGTGGTGCCCGTGAGGACCACGGTGGTGATGCCCAGCCTTCTGAGCGTCAGGTCGAGCGACGTGTTGAAGAACGCCGAGAAGCGCGGCTTCACCAGCACGCGGTCGCCCGGTTGCGGCGCGAGCGGCGCCGGTTCCTCAAGCGAGCGCGGGCTTGCGCATGCGGTCGATACCGGCTTGCCGCCTTCGGCCCACGCTTCGTGTCGGCAGGCTTCCACGTCCGATCCGTCTTCGGCGTACGAGCGCACCACGTGAAACACGGGCATCCCCCTGCGCCTGGCCGCATCCAGCGCGCGGGCGCAGGCGGGCACCGTGGCGGCTGCGCCCGCTACGCACAAAGACGATGACGCGTCGATGAATCCATGCTGCATGTCGATGATCAGCAATGCGGCGGTGCGGGGGTTGATCATAGGGCGCTCCCTCGGGTGATTTCGAATTGGCTTTTATGATAATCGATCAAGCCCTCCCGCTTCATGCGGGAAAGCTCGGCGCACATGGCGCTGCGGTCGATTGACAGGTAATCGGCCAGCTCTTGCCTGTCAAACGGGATGGTGAACCGATGCCCTCCGGCCATCTCGGCCTGGTCGGACAAATACGACAAGAGTTTCGCCCGCGTTGTGCGTTTGGACGTGTGCTCGATCTTGCGGGTGAGCGCATGCGTTCGCCGCGCTACCACGCCCAGCACGTTGCGAATGAGCTGCGCGTGGAACGCGCAGGAGGTGGGGCACATGGTGGTAACGCGGCCTACGTCCATGAACAGGATCGTTGTTTCCTCGGCGGCTATTACGTTGATGTCGTAGGCAAGATCCTGCTCGCAGGCGTACACCTCGCCGAAGGATTGCCCCGGACCGAAGGATGCAAGGATGCTGCGGTTTCCCCACCAGTCTTCTTTTTCGAGCCGAACCGACCCTTCCAGCACCAAGCCCATGGTCGACGAGGTGTCTCCTATGCGAAAGACGGCCGATCCTTTGGGGTAGCTGCGCTGGTGCGCGCCCAGGCATTGCAGCATGGAGTCGACGTGCTGCGGATCGATGCCGTGGAACAGGGGCGAGCGGTTGATCAGATGGGCGTAGCGGTCCATTGTGCTCCTTTGTTGGAATTACAACGGAAAGCATAGCGGTTGTGTCGTAGGGTTGCAACTACGCAAGACGAGAGCGGGCGAGCGCGTTCTGGTTTCGCGGCGCATGCTGCGGACCGAGGGAGGCGCGGACCCTCGAAAGAGAGGAAGAGCAATGACGGATGCGAATGCAATGTTTTGCTTCCAGTGCGAGCAGACCATAGGGTGCAGCGGTTGCACGGGCGCTGCGGGAGCGTGCGGCAAGCAAGCTTCCACCGCCCAGGTGCAAGACGAGCTGACGGGCGCGCTCGTGGGCCTGGCGCGTACGGTGCGTGCGGCGGGCGTGACGGGCGATGCTCGCCGCGCGGCCGACGATCTGGTGATGGAAGGGCTGTTCGCCACGTTGACGAACGTGGACTTCGACGATGCGGAGCTGGAATCGCTTGTACGGCTCGCTCGCGCGCAGAAGGCGCTCATAGCTGCGGATGCGGGCATGGATCAGGCTCCCGACCTGGACTTGCGTGAAGTTTGGAATGATCTGGAAGACGTGCGCTCGCTCAGGTCGCTTGTGCTGTTCGGCTTGCGCGGGATGGCCGCGTATGCGTATCATGCTGCGGTTTTGGGGTATCGGGACGAAGCCGTGTCCTCGTTCATGCACGAGGGGCTTGAGGGGGTTGCCGTTGCGCAGGCCGACGAGCTGCTGCCGCTGGCGCTCATGGTAGGCGAAGTGAATCTGCGCTGCATGGAGCTGCTCGACCAGGCGAACACGCAAACGTTCGGCACCCCCGAGCCCACCACCGTGTCGCGCACGGTGGAAGCGGGTCCGTTTATTGTGGCAACCGGTCATGACCTGCATGATTTGAAGCTGCTGCTCGACCAGACGGCTGGCCGCGGCGTGAACGTCTACACGCACGGAGAGCTGCTTCCCGCGCATGCGTATCCGCTGTTCAAGCAGTATCCGCATCTCAAGGGGAACCTGGGAACGGCCTGGCAGAACCAGCGCGACGAGTTTGCGGAGCTGCCCGCACCCATCCTGTTCACCACGAACTGCCTCATGCCGCCGGCATCCTCCTATGCCGATCGCGTATTCACGACCGGCGTGGTGGCGTATCCGGGTGCCGCGCACATCGGTGCTGCGGAAGATGGCAGCAAGGACTTCGGCCCCGTCATCGAGCGCGCGCTCGAGCTGGGCGGGTTCGCCGAGCCGCGCGTATTCGCAGCTATCGAAGGCTCGCGCGGGGAGAGCGCCGGCGCCGACGCGTCGCTTGTGACCGGGTTTGGCCACGGCACTATCCTGGGAGTTGCAGACACGGTGGTCGATGCGGTGAAGCAGGGCGCTATCAGCCATTTCTTCCTGGTGGGCGGATGCGACGGCGCGCGCCCCGGGCGCAGCTACTTCCGCGAGTTCGTGCAGAAGACCCCCGAGGACAGCATCGTGCTGACGCTTGCGTGCGGGAAGTTTCGCTTCAACGATCTGGACCTGGGATCTATCGGCGGCCTGCCGCGCCTTATGGACATGGGGCAGTGCAACGACGCGTACGGCGCGATCAAGGTTGCCGTGGCGCTGGCCGAGGCGTTCGAGTGCGGCGTGAACGATCTGCCGCTGACGCTGGTTCTGTCGTGGTACGAGCAGAAGGCCGTCTGCATCCTGTTGACCCTGCTGCACCTGGGGATCAAGGGCATCTACCTGGGCCCGACGTTGCCGGCGTTCGTTTCTCCCGCCGTGCTTGACGTGCTGGTGCGCGAATTCGACGTGCATCCCGTGGGCGATCCGGAGCACGATCTTGCCGCGATTCTGAAGGCGTAGGCAGGTGAGGGCATAGGGCTTTCGCGGCCGGGGCTGCTGCTGTTGGAGCGCAGCCCCGGCCGCATTGCTTGCGGGGCGCGCGTCGCGT
>NZ_DBFOSR010000083.1:0-11135 GCF_048427265.1 Paraeggerthella sp. | reverse complement strand
CGCTCGAAATGACGTACGCTAAGTTCGGCTGGGACGAAAAGCTGGGCTGCCCGACGAAGGATTGCCTGGACTACTACGGCATGGCCGACGTCAAGGAAGAACTTGCCGGCTTGAACTTGCTGCCGTAACGCCATTTCGCATACGGGCACCTTGGCGCAAGCCAGATGCCCGTACCCCTCTCCCCCTCCCTCCAAGCACGAGGCCCCGGAATTGCTCCGGGGCCTCGCTGTGTAACAGGGTAGCGGGAATGGCAGATGAGGGGCGGTGGAAAAGTTGGGCGCGAGGGGGGCTGAGACAATCCCGAACGCCCGCAAAACCGAATGAAGCCGCTTTTTCATCCGCACTTCAAATGTGACCACGCCTTTTACCGGCGCGCCGTTCGTGCGGGCGCCCTCGAGGTTCTCCGTTTTTGCCACAGGCCCCGATTTGCGCCCACGCTGCTGCGGGGGGATCGCATCCCGCACAGGGCGCGCATCCCGCATGGGGCACGCATCCCGCACGGGGCGCGCATCCGCAAGCCCCGCGCCCCCCTTCGCCCCGTTGCGCACGAAAAACCGCCATCGCTGGCAGGTTTTGACGGTTTGAGGTCGTTGTCGAAGTGCGATGAGAGGCATCCGAACACCTAGCAATTTTCTATTGATTTTTGACCTGGTGCAACGCAAGATCGCTCTATTACCGCCAAAAGCAAGAAGCCTTCCGACGACCCCAAACCGTCAAAACCTGCCAGCGATGGCGGTTTTTCGTGCGCAAGGCCATGGGGAGGAGCCGACGTGAACCAGCCTGCGCAAGGCTATAGGGAGGGGCCGACGTGAACCCGGCTGCGCGAGGCTCCGCAGCCCGCCCCAAGTCGCCCGCAGCCGGGTTCACGTCGGCGGCAGGCGCGGCGGCAACGGCGCATCGCCGCCGGGCCGGCCCGCAAAGCGAGCTACACGTTCATGTAGCGCTCGACGGAAGCCCACTCGGCAAGAGAGCCCGCGTATGTGGGCGTAAGGTACTCGGTCGAGAAGTAGTACACGTCGCCGTTCGATGCGCGCGTCTGCTGAACATCGGGATAGAGGCCCGATTCGCGCACCTCGTCCCATGCTCGGTCAATCTCCTCGTCAGTCAACCGAAACGGCGGGTTCTTCAAGCTCGATGCAGGCAGCGGACGCGGGTAGACGCGGGATTCCTCGCGAACGCAATCCACGAACGTCACCACGTTGTTGTCCTCGGCCGCCAAAAACGCCCAGTGCGCAAACGTGTCGGTCATGCGGCCGCTGTCGTACAGATAGTAGCTGCGCGCTCCCACCAAAGCCACGATCCCGGTACAATCGACCACGCGCTCGACGGGCTCCGGGTCTTCGTCGGTCGGAACCAAAACCCACTCCCCTTCAAGCTCGACCAGCCGATAACCTGCGGGAATGTTCAAATTGGCGAAGGGGCTGCGATCGTCTTGCACAGAAGGCTCCGAAGCAGCCACTTCGTCCAGATCGACGGCAGCATCAACAACCTCGAGATTGCCGGCATCGACAACCTCGAGCACGGCGTCATCCAACGCCGGCAAACAGGCGCAATCCACGGAAGCGGCGCCGTCCGGCTCCTCGACAGGCGCGGGCGCCACAATCGCAGGAGGAACCCCCACTGCGCGCGTGGCGCTTCGATACACAACGGCAGGTTCGTCCTCGCTCGCCTGCTCCTGAGCAGCAGCTTGCTGGTCTTCAAGGTACTCGTACACGAACATCTCGAATTCGTCCGCCGTCATATGGGCAGGAACCAACTCCAGGTCAACCCAGCGCGTCGGTTCGACCAACTGGCTGTCGGACGACTGCTCTCGCACGTCGTCGAACACGGCCGCAAGCGCATTGCGCTCGGCAAGCTCCAACGCAACCGCTTCTTGATCGATAACTTCTTCAGCCGCTTCACAATCGCAGGGCGCATCCTGAAGATCGGCGCCCGCCGACAGCGTATCCTGCACCTCGCTCATGCCCTCACGCCCGCTTTCGCCAACGCCTCGCTCACCTGCAAGTCAATGCGCGAATCGCGCAGCGAGCAGTGCTCGCACAGCATGCACGTGACCGAATATTCGTCGCACGGCAGTTCGCGATTCAGCCGATCCAGCGTCGCCCCTTGGCGGATGAGCCAGTCGCCGACCAAAGCGCGCACGCCCTCCACGGCGAACACCGGCGTATGAGCCTTGTCCCACGGAACGCCGTCGAGCGCTTCCTTCACGTCCTCGGCAGACACGGCAAGCGCTTCGTCAAAGGTCTTCCCTTCGATCATAGAGCAGACCACGCTCGCGCACGCCGTCATGGCAAGGCAGCCGCGCGTCTTGAACCCTACGCGCGCAAGCGTTCCCGTTGCCGGATCGACCACAGCGAACAGCCTCAACGCGACCTCGCCGCGCTTGGACTTCCCCACCATGCTCTGCGCGTTGAAACCCTCGGGCGCGCCGCCGTTGCTGAAGTTCGCCACCACGGCAAGCAGGGTATCGGAATACCCCGACACCCCGTCGTCGATAATCGTCTGGTACACATCGGCGGTGCGGATAACCGCCCGCTCGTTCGGCTCGAGGTATACGTCTCTCGTATCTCCCACGACCCCGCCTCCTTAGCCTCAAGCACCCGTTACAAACCTGAATAGAACACTGTGCTATGATGAGCCTCGACGCAAGGCTTCCGTACCCTCTTTGGGGATAATTTGCAAGAAAGGCCTTGTTATCAGGAATATCAACGGATCGCTTCGGGGGAGGGCACGGTTGGACGATCGGTTGCACGATGCTGCAGGAGAAGCTGATCAGCATGACGAGGTGTCGCTGTTCGCCCCGGCACCGCTCGAAGGCGAGCAGGAAGACGGCGCTCGCAATGAATTTCGGAAATTCTCGCCTTTGCTGCCCTCGATCGTGGGCTTGGCATTCGGTCGCGCCGGCCTGATCGTAGCAAGCTACGGAAGCTACACCAGCACCGATGCGGGCATGCTCACCGACGGAGCCATGCTGGTGGCGCTCGCTTTCCTGGGCGTGTTCTTCTTGTACATCGCCATTACGAAGCGAAGGGTAAAGAAGTCGTTTACCAACGCGCTCGTGCACGTCTGCATCTTCTTCGAAGCCGTCGGCCTTGCAGCTCTGGGCGCGTTCGAAATGTTCGGCGTGCAAAGCTGGGAAGCCCATTTCGCCATGAGCACCTTGTGCACCCTTGCGTCGTCGGGGGCCATTTTCTACTGGCTGCTGCGAGCGCGCGGGGCGGCAACCATCACGGCCGCCGTGTACGTGTTCGCCGCGCTCATCCTCAGCGAAATTGAAATCTATCTGTGCACGCTCATGCCCATCGCCCTGGGAAACCTGGTGGCGTGCGCCCTCGCTCTAGCGCAATACCCCTGCATCCGCTGGGCACGCAAGCAGGCGCTTGCTCACGACATCCGCTCCATTACGCTTCCTAGCGACTACTTCGGATTTGCAAAGAGCATGCTGACCAGCAAGCGATTCCTCATAGCTACCGCTATCGGCGTCGGGTGCCTGGCCGTAGTCGACGGCATGCTGCGCGGATACCCCAACGGCCAGCCCATATCGTTTACGCCCGTTACGCGGTTCATCGAATTCCTGGTAGTCGTAGGCATCAGCGGCACTATCGTTTTCCTGGTTGCGAAGCGGCATCAGCGCATCATGACCGTGGGGATTTTCGTGCTGATGGAACTGCTGGCATGCCTGGCGCTGATCTGCTATGCGGCGTTTCCGGATGCGCTGGACATCGGCGCCATCTTCACCACCACGCTCAACGCGCTCATGGTGGCATTCAGCTGGTACATCATCATCGCGTTCATGAGCTGCGGCTGGCGCGACCCGTACTACTACGCCATCGCAGGCTGGATGGTGTGCTGGGGGTGCCGCGCCGTCACGCGCGTGGCCCTGATCGAGTTCTACGAGCTGTCCGCCAACGACATGCTCATGTGCGCCGTCATGGGAACGGCTATCGTGCTGTCAACCCAGGTGGTCCTCACGCAGTTCTTAAGCGTTGCCCAACTGGAAAACGAGAAGGAAGACAAGCGGAAAGAGAAGCAGCAAAGCGTGCTGTCGAAGATCATGGGCCTCGACGAGCACGAAACGCTTGCCGACATGCGCCAAGCGTCCATGCAGCACAACGCCGAAGAGATAGGCAAACAGTTCATGCTCTCCGAACGAGAGGTGGAGGTACTGGCCCTGTACGCGCTAGGATTCACGCAAAAGCGCGTTGCCGAAGAGCTCTTCATCAGCCCCGGCACAACGCATGCGCATATCAAGCGCATCTACGCGAAGACGGGCCTGCACTCTCGTCAGGAGATTTTGGACTACATGCAGCACTACACGTCGTAGCGCCCGTGCAACGGCGTTGCGAAACCGCGCAAGCAAGGGGGACGCGCCATGCCGAACGTTATAGATGTTGCGCAGCGGATTGTCGACCGGCCGCCACTGGCGGTGCTGACGAGCGGACGCTGCCTTTCCGAGCGCGACCTGCACGCCAGTTGCACGACCTGCGCTGACGCTTGCCCCACGGGAGCAGCACGCGTAGAAGCGGGAACCTGCGGCGCCAGGGAATACGAATCCATCGGCAAAGACGCCGCTTCCGGCCCGCGCATCGATCTGCAAAGCTGTGCGTACTGCGGAGCGTGCGTGACTGCCTGCCCCGTTGATGCGCTGATCGCAATCTCCCCGCACGATGACGACACGCTGCTCGCAGCGTGCGCAGCGGCGGGATCCGCCGCCCGAGAGCAAGCCCAAGCAGAGCAGCGTGCAGCGTGCGAATACGGCGAAGCGGACGATCCGCCGTTCGCCCCAAACCCCGCAACGATGGGATTCGCCTGCGTGCGCGGCGCAGAGAACCTGGGGCTCGACGTCGAACGCACCCTGATTCTTCCTTGCTTGGCCTGGGTGGACGCTGCACTCATCCTGCATGCTGCATGCGCTGGCGCACAGCGCGTTTTCCTCCTGAGCGCTCCTTGCGCCTCCTGCGAACATCGTCAGGCCGTGACGCGGCTTCCCCAGGCCGCCCTGGACGCCCAGCGCATCGCCCATATCTGGGGCATCGATCTAACAACATGCGCATGCGAGGAAGCCGAAAGCCTGGCGGACGCACAGAGCCCCGCCGGGCAGCTTTCGCGGCGCGATCTGCTTTCGCAGGCGCGCTCGACGTTGGCAGATGCGGCAGCCGAAGCGCTGCCAACCCCTGTAAAATCGCTGGTCAACCCGCACCGCGCCGCAACGGACCCCGAACCCGATCGCCGACGTTGGCAGTTGCTCGACGACCTGCACGGCTTCGGGCTGCCCGCCAACAACCCCGTTGTGCCGCGCAGCCTTGCACCGCGCTTGAGCATCGACGTCGACCACTGCTCGGGATGCACGCTGTGCGCCCAGTTCTGCCCCACCGGCGCGCTGCGCAAGGCCGGCAAGGCGGCGGGCGGCGGCACGGTGCTCGAATTCGACGCTCCCCTTTGCCGCGATTGCGGGGTCTGCGCCGAAACTTGCCGCTACGGTGCGCTATCATGCGAGGAAACCCTAACGGCAACCGAGCTGTTCGCGCTCGAGCCGCATCGGATCATCGTCCCGAAAAGACGCGTACTGCCAAGTCGCCGCTGAACTGCGGAACGGGCAAAGCCGTGCGCTCTCCCAGCAAGAAAGGACCCGAACGCACGCCATGCTTCACTTCGACAGCGATTACATGGAGGGGGCTCACCCGGCCATCCTCGAACGTCTTGCAGCCACCAACCTCGACCAAACGCCCGGCTACGGCACCGACGACTACTGCGCAGCGGCGCGCGACCTGGTGCGAACCGCTTGCAACGCACCCGAAGCATCGGTGCACTTCCTGGTTGGGGGCACGCAGACGAACGCAGTGGCGCTCGACCAGCTGCTGCGCCCCTGGGAAGGCGTGATCTCGGCCGACACCGGACACATCCACACGCATGAAGCAGGCGCCGTGGAAGCCTGCGGCCACAAGGTGCTCGCGCTGCCGCACCATAACGGCAAGCTGCATGCCAACGACGTGCGCAACCTGTGCGAGACGTACTGGAACGACGCCAACCACGAGCACATGGTAGCGCCGGGCGTGGTGTACGTATCGCACCCCACCGAGTACGGCACGGTGTACGCCTTGCCCGAGCTGGAAGACCTTGCCGCCGTGTGCCACGACTTCGGCATGCGCCTGTTCTTGGACGGCGCGCGCCTTGGCTACGGGCTGGCCGCCGTTGGATCGGACGTCACCCTGCGCGATATCGCGCGCCTGTGCGACGCGTTCTACATCGGCGGGACCAAGGTGGGAGCGCTGTTCGGAGAAGCCGTCGTGTTCTCGCGCCCGGCATCCCAGGAGAACCTGGCCGCGTTCGGGCATCCGCTGGACGAGCGCTTCTTCACGCTGGTCAAGAAGCGCGGGGCCCTGCTGGCGAAGGGGCGCGTGCTGGGCATTCAGTTCGCTACGCTCTTCGAGGAGGACAAGGACGAGCTTCGCTACGAAGCGATGGGGCGCCACGCCGTCGATCTGGCGCAGCGCATCGCCCAAGGATTCCGCAGCAAGGGCTACCAGCTAGCCATCGATTCACCCACGAACCAGCAGTTCGTAATCCTCGACGACGCCACGCGCGATCGCCTGGCACGCGACGTCTCGTTCGGATTCTGGGAGCGCACGCCCGACGGTCGCACCGTCGTTCGCTTCGCAACCAGCTGGGCAACCAGGCCCGAAGCCGTAGACCAGCTGCTGGAACTGCTGTAAGAAAGGGGGCGCTCCGAGACGAATCCTCGCCCCGGAGCGCCCCCTGAAGATCGGAAGACGAAACAAGCGCCGCTGCGCTTCGATGCCAACGGAACACGACGGCATTCGCCAGCATCGAAAAACCCGGCAAGCCGAAGCTTCACCAAGCTGCACGACAGGTCCTAGCCGTGATACGACTCCATGAGCGCCTTGAACGCCGGCATGCTGTTCACGATGGTTTCGCGCGCGATGCAATAGCTGATGCGCACCCAGCCGCCCACGCCGAAGCTGTCGGACGGCACGATCAGCAGCTCGTGCTCCTTGGCGCGATCGCTGAACGCCTGCGCATCGTCTTCCAGCGCGCGCACCCACAGGTAGAACGCGCCCTGCGGCTCCACGTATTCGTACCCCAGCGCGCTCAGGCCGTCGGTCAGAAGCTTGCGGTTCTCGGCATACGCCTCCACGTCGCTCGGCTGGTCCACGCATGCGGCAATCACGCGCTGGAACAGCACCGGAGCGCAAATGTAGCCGAGCGCGCGACCCGCCCCGGCCACGGCGGCGAACACGCGGTCCGCGTCGTCCATGGCGTCGGACACGAACACGTACCCGATGCGCTCGCCCGGAAGCGAAAGCGACTTCGAGTACGAATAGCACACGATGGTGCGCGCGTACAAAGACGGCACGTAGGGGACCTCGATGCCCTCGTAGACGATTTCGCGGTAGGGCTCGTCGCTGATCAGGAACAGCTCGCGACCCAGTTCAGCCTCTTTCTCGGTCAGGAGCTTCGCAAGCGCCTCCAGGTTCGCGCGCGAGTACACGGCGCCCACGGGGTTGTTCGGCGTGTTGATGATAACGGCGCTGGTCTTGGGGCCGATGGCCGCCGCCAAGGCATCGATGTCAAGCTGAAAATCGGGCACGTGCGCGGGAACCTCTACGCACGCGCAGCCAGCCGTTTCGATCCACACCTTGTATTCCGGGAAGAAGGGGCTGATCACGATAACCTCGTCACCCGGCTGCGTGACGGCCGACAGGGATATGGCGATGGAGGCCGCCGCGCCCACGGTCATGTAAATGTGCTCAGCCGAAGCGGGCACGTCGAAGCGGCGGCGGATGCTCTCGGCGATGGTGGCGCGCACCTCGGGCACGCCGGCGGCAGGCGAGTAGCCATGAAGCGACACGGCTGGCTGATCGAGCAGTTCGAGCGCAGCCTGCTTCACCGCGTCGGGCGCGGGGACGCTCGGGTTTCCAATGCTGAAGTCGAACACGTTGTCGGCGCCGATTTCAGCCTTGCGCACCAGCCCGTACGCGAACAGCTCGCGAATCGCCGACGGCTCGTTCCCCAGCCCGTACATCCTCTCGTTCACCATGACGTCATCACTTCCCTTGTCTCGCATTGTTTTCGGACAAGAGTAGCACAACGTCATGCGCGCGAGGCGTCTTCGCACGCAAACGGCAGGTCATCGATGCGCGGAGCTTCACGTGCAAACCGGCTGCACTGCACGCACGCTCGAAAAGCAGCCTTCCTCCAACAGCGCCGCTTTCGCTTCCGCAACCAAACCAGCCCTGAAACAAGTCCGACCGTTCCGGCGGCAATCCGAAACGCGCTTGCGAGCGATGCGCGCTTTCGCATCCGATGAAGTCGTGTCACACTAACGCGTATGAAATCTTCGTACGTGAAACTCATCGCCTCGCTGATCCTATTCGGCTCGAACGGCATCATTGCCGCCCACATCACGCTGCCAAGCGATGCCATCGTTTTGCTGCGCACCCTTATAGGGAGCGCTTTGATGGTGTGCGTCCTGATTGCCGCCCGACGCTTGCCCGCCTGCTTGCCCAAAGGAGCCGACCTTGTGTACCTGGCAGCGTCAGGCGCAGCCATGGGTGCAAGCTGGATTTTTCTGTACGAGGCGTATCGCCTGGTAGGCGTTGGAATCTCGTCGCTCGCCTATTACTGCGCTCCCATTATGGTAATGATACTTTCCCCGTTTCTCTTCAAGGAACGGCTTACGTTTTCCAACGTGGTAGGATTCTGCACCGTGCTTGTTGGAGCCGTCTTGGTGAACGCGCAAACGCTTGACGGCGGCGGTTCCGCTTGGGGCATGTTCTGCGGATGGATGTCGGCTATCATGCACGCCGCCATGGTGATCTTCAGCAAGAAAGCCGACCGCGTGGACGGCGTCGCAAGCTCCGCCCTTCAACTGGTGACCAGCTTCTTTCTTGTGCTTTTGTTCATGGCTTGGAAAGGCGATCTGGGATTTCGCATAGCACCCGATGAATGGGGTTGGATTCTTACGTTGGGCTTGATCAACACAGGGCTCGGGTGCTACCTGTACTTTTCTTCTTTCGGCGGCGTTTCCGCGCAAACCGTAGCGGTGCTGGGCTACCTCGAGCCGCTTTCTGCCGTGATTCTAGCCGCCGCCTTGCTGCACGAATCGCTCGCGCCCATCCAGGTTGTCGGCGGTGCGCTCATCTTGGGAGGCGCGCTGTTCAGCGAAAGCTTCGCACGCGCTCGGCTCAAGTCGCGTCCCTCAATCACTCGCGCTGCCCCGGCTCTTCGAAAGCCGCCTCGCCAAGGCTGACGATCTTTTCACGCAGCTCCGGGCATGCTTGGAACACGAACGCTCGTCCCCGCTGCTCCCGTACAAGGTACCGCTTCTGCTCAAGCTCCAGAAAATCGCCCCGAGCCGTTGCATACGCCACACGAAACGTACGCTGATGAGGCCCGATGCGCAACAGGGCGTCGGGTTCTTTGCACAAGGTCGCAAGAATGGAGCGCTGACGGTAATTCAAATCGGCGCCGAACATGCGGCCGATCAGGTCGCTAAGCCGCTGGAACTGCTCGACCGACGCTTCCAGTTTGTCAAGCTCCGCTAAGTACAGCTTGACGTACGTGGAGAAATAGGACGTGAAATCGAAACCGAACCCGTAATCGACCGACCAGTTGGTAAACAGCGCTTTCATGCGCGGCGTGTTCAACTCCCCGAAGGGGTAGTATCCCACGGGAAGCCAGCTCAGCACCGGATAGCCCCACTTGATGGCCATGATGTTCCTGAGCAAAACGCCCACCAGCGAGTTCAGGCAGGGAAACACGTCGAAGTTCCAAAAGAACCAGGACACGTTGATTATGCGCAGCACGGGACCGAACCGGAACTCGTCGTCGTCAAGCCGGGCGCGGCGGCATACGGCGTCGATCGCGGCTGCCGAGGTGGGCGGCGCAATGCGTTCGTCGAGCGGGCACACTTCGCCCCTGCGCGGCACGTTGCGAACGTCGACCCCTTCGGTTAATCGATAGTACAGCGTTTCGACCAGTCCGTACGTGATATCGCGCTCGGCAAGCAGGTCGGCGTCGCTGCTCACTTCAAAGTAGTTGCTGATCACACGGTCAAGATCACTGCGCAGCGGACCGCCTAGGAATATCTCGTGTATCCGATCGTCGGATACCTGCGCGCCCTCCGTTTCCAGAACCCGAGCAAGCGTGCGCTCGATGTAGCGCGTGACAAACGGAGATCCTTTCAAGGACGCAAGCGCCTTGTCCAGCGGAAAGCCCGCCATGCACCGCATCTCCAACATCTTCGAGTCGAAGGCCATGGCGCTTGTGGTTATGAACCAGCAATCGGCCTCGCGATACGGATCGTCGGGAACGAATATGGCAACCTGCTTGCGAATGGCAGTCAAGATCAACCAAATCTCGTCTTTCGTGTACCCCTCCGGGAGCTCGTATTGATCGAGATCTTCGAACAGCAGCAACCCTCTGTCGATAACGCTGCGCAGTCGATAGAAGCATTCGTTGTTCATAAGCTCTACGATATCCTCGGTCGCACATCGTCCCATGCCGCCTCCATCCGGTTGCTATCAACTTGAAGCAACTATACTATCAATTATCAATATAGTAAGTATCAATTTCTTATATATTGATAATCAGTAGCCAAGGAACTATAGTATATGTAAGGCGGGAACGTTGGAAACACCCATTCGTTGCCGTTGGCACCTCCTTGTATGGGCTGTTTTCATAAATTCCAGCCTGAGCGGATCCGCGACAATCCGCGCTCCAAGAAGCCCCGCCTTTAAACAGGACCCTTGCCAGGGTCCTGTTCTTTTTGGCAGCACGTCTCTTCGCCGTTGGACCCCATTGGCATACGTTTGACCGCACCCGAGAGAAGGTTTGGCCCAGAACGCGTGCCGTCTTGGTCGAATATCAGAGTGGGGTTTTCGCAAGCTGAATTCCGGTTTGCGCGCCTTGCGAGAAAGCTGCCTAAATCGCACCCGGTCAACTTGATGTCGCTTGATTCCGATTTGGCGCTCCTCAAGCGCAAGGCCCTCTAGCAAACAGCATTTGACCAAGCGAGAAGCTTTCGCTGCAAAACCGATTCCGCCGAACGCAGGCAAGCGGCGGGCGTGCGAAGCGGATATGGGAGCGGGTTCGCGCGGGACGCGGGTTTGCAC